>JBGPIJ010000129.1:0-8412 GCA_041484865.1 Gemmatimonadota bacterium | reverse complement strand
TGTGAGCTAACCAGGATGAAGACGTCAAAGCCCGGCGCCGTCCGGATCGGCTGTTTCGGCGAGCCGCCGATCGGGTGCGGCGGCGTGACACCGCGCATCGGGACGTCGATCGTGCCGCCGCGATACACGCCGCTCGTGATGGGCGCGCCGAAGATGTCCTGGACGTTGCGTACCGCGTAGTGCGCTCCGGCCGCGAGCACGCCGCTCAGATCCACCGGCACCGTCGCCTGTCGCGACGAGTTGTAGATCACGATCGTCGCGCGGCCGGGCTCGTAGCGGTTGGGCCGCACGAACACCACCGGAGCGGAGGGGACCCACTCGGCGACGGTGTTCGCTTCGGCCACCAGATGGCGCCAGTTCCCGATCACGATGGCCTGCTGCCCCCCCACGATGTAGTTGTGCGCGAAGAGTGCCGTGCCGTTGAGCAGGTCGTTGTAGCCGATCTTCGCGTTCACGCGACTCACCCAGGGAGAGAAATAGAGCCGGTTCTCGGTCACGCTGTCGTTGTCCGCCACCGCGTTGCCACCGAGCTGCAGGTTGGGGTTTTCGTCGAAGCTCGAGATCGTGCCGTTATTGAACAGCACGTTGCCGTCGAGCACGATGTTGCGGAGCGCTCCGGTCGCGGCTTCGGTGTAGGCGTGAATCCCGAAGCCGAACTGATTGAAGATCACGTTGTCACGGACAATCTTCCACCCGTCGCCGTCGTTCTTCACGTAGATCCCGTGGCCGTCCGAGCGGGTGCGGTTCTCATTGCCGCCGTTGTAGACGATCCACCCGTACATCTCGATGTTGTGCGCGCTGTTCTCGGTGAACGTGCCGTGCCCCACGTCGTGCACGATCAGGTTCACGAGCTTCACGTCGGAGGCGTGGCGCACGTAGACGCCCGTGGGTCGGAGCCCGATGCAGTCGGCGCACCATCGGGCGGTGCCCGACTGCATGATCTCGAAGCCCCAGTAGACCGCCCAGCGCCCGTCCACGGTAAACGTCTCATCGGTCGACCCGCCGCCATCGATCGTGGCGCGCTCTCCGGGATACTGGCGCACGACGATCGGCGCGCCCGGAGCGCCGTTCAACGCCGCCGTGTAGATGCCCCGATACGTCCCGCCCCGGAGCCACACGGTATCGCCCGGCTCGATCTTGCCGTTCCCGCCTGAGAGCGCCGTCTGGAGGTCCCAGGGCCGCTCGATCGTCCCCGTGCCTTGCGGTGATCCTTGGGGGGGCGGCGCGGCATACCAGCGCGCGTGTGGCGAACCGAGCAGCGAGGACAGCGCCAGGATGATAGAGATGAAGGGCATGGAGGGACGATGGGCAAGGACCGTTCCTCACCTCACCCTTCGGGGGGAGTGATGACGGGTGAGGCAAAGCGGGCACGAACCTGTAACCGACCTGCGGCACGAATGGAGTTAACTCCCCACTCCCGGTCAAGGGATAATCCCCGGCACGGTTCCTGACATAGATGAGGGAGACTAGAGACCAAGAGGCTCATTTTGACGATTCCCCGACCCATTGAACTGCTGCTCCAGGAGCGACTCGTGCGTCGCCCTGTCAAGATTCTGCTCGACTTCTGCTGCGGCGCGAGCGCCGTACTGCTCACGCTCGCCCTGGGCGACGCCTTCGCTGGCTTCGACCCCGGCGACATCCTCCGTATTGCCGCGGGCGTCGGGCTGCTGCTCGTGACGTCTCTCGCGATCGGCGGGAGCTACCGCACCATGTGGCGCTACACGACCCTGCGCGAGATGACCTTCGTCGCCAGCTCCGCCGCGGTCGTGGCCCTGGGGCTCCTGGCATGGCGCGCGCTCGACCGTCTCGAGATGTCGTCCGCGGACATCCTGCTCATCACGCTGCTCACACTCTTCAATTGCCTCGCGCTCCGGGCGCTGCCCCGCTGGCATCTCTCCCTGCCCTGGCGCCGCCATCAGCGCTCCATCGAGACGTCCCCGACCGCATCGCGCGTGCTCATCGTTGGCGCCGGGTTGCACGGGCTGTCGATCGGCCGCGAGATCGCCCAGCGCCGCGGTCATGGGGTGGAGCTCGTGGGATACCTGGACGACAATCCCGCGAAGATCGGCGCGCGCCTGAACGGCGCGCCCGTGCTCGGCCCGCTCTCCGAGGCGCTCGTGGTGTGCGAGACCTATCGCGTGAGCGAGGTGATCGTCGCGATGCCGTCGGCGGATTCCACGTTCATCCGCGCCTCGGTGCGGCGACTCGAAGACTCCGGCGTGCGGGTGCACGCCGTACACGGCGTGCAGCGCTTCGTGACCGGCGATGAGATGCACCGTCCGGGATCGGCGACGCTGCTCGACCTGATCGCCGAGATTCCCGGGAGTGGCGCACCGGCGGAGGTGGAGGCAGGGACCGCGTCGGCGGGTTCGGGTGGAGCGGCCGGAGTGGCGGGAGGAATCGCCCCTCGCCGTCGCGTGCTCGTCACCGGAGGCGCGGGCTACATTGGCGCGCACCTGGTGCGCCAACTGCTCGAGCGCGGCTACGCGGTTCGGGTCCTCGACCGCTTCGACTACGGCCGCCACGGACTCGACGGGCTGCAGCATCCCGATCTCGAGATCGTGCAGGGCGACATCTGCAACAGCCGTGACCTGAGCCGCGCGCTGAAGCGCGTGGACGGCGTCGTCGCCCTCGCGGCGATCGTCGGCGATCCGGCCTGTAACCTGGATCCCGAGGAGACGATCAACCTGAACTACACGGCGACGAAGATCCTCGCGGAAACCTGCAGCCTCTACGGCGTGCGCCGCCTGGTGTTCGCGTCGAGCTGTAGCGTGTACGGCGCCAATAACCAGACGATGCTCACCGAGCGGTCACCCCTGAATCCGGTTTCGCTCTACGCCCGGACGCGGGTCTTGAGCGAGAACATCCTGTTCGACCGCCACGGCGACGTCGAGCCGGTGGTGATGCGGCTCGCGACGGTGTTCGGTCTGTCGCCGCGGCCGCGGTTCGATCTGGTCGTCAACACGCTGACGGTGCGCGCCGTCGTGGACGGCCGCATCAGCATTTTCGGCGGCAACCAGTATCGCCCCAACGTGCATGGCCGCGACGTGGCGCGCGCGTTCATTCTCGCGCTCGAAGCGCCGGCGCACGACGTGGCCGGCCAGATCTTCAACCTCGGCGGCGACGCCCAGAACCACCGCATCAGCGAAATCGGCGAGATGGTGGCCCGTCTGGTGGGCGACGTCGAGGTCGAAATCCTCGGCGACTCGCTCGACCCGCGCGACTACCGGGTCAACTTCGCCAAGATCCGCCGCGTGCTGGGGTTCGAGCCCGAGTCCTCGGTGGCCGACGGGATCCGGGAGATCGCGGCGGCCGTGCGCGCCAGCTCCGCGCTCCAGCGCTGGCAGGACCCCATGTACCACAACGTCCAGGCGCTGAAACAGACCCTGGTGGCGCCGCGGCGACGCAGCGACGATACTCGCGTGAGACAGCTGGCACGCGCGTAGCCCAATCGGAGCCCCCCACAGCTCTTTCTTCAATTCCGCATTCCGCATTCCGCATTCCGCATTCGCATTTAGGCCAGAGACTCACCTGAACTCACAAACTCGTTCCTTGCCGCCGAGCTGCATATTCGGGTTGTTGTCGAAGCTCGAGATCGTTCCGTTGTTGAACAGCACGTCGGGGAGACGCCGAGATGCCCAGACGTCTGTACCCAGTTGTTCTGCTGTGCGTCGCCACGATTTCGCCCTTATCCGCGCAGCAGGGCCGTCGCATCGCGGGTCTTGTGGTCGCCGCCTCCGACAGCGCACCGCTCGCCGGTGTGGTGGTCGGCGCGGTTGGCACACCCACCGCGACGCTCACCGATCAAGCGGGCCGATTCGAGCTGCGGGCGCCTGCCGGCGCGGCGCGGATCACGATCCGCGGCATCGGGATCGCGCCCGATACCGTCCTCCTCCCCGCCGGCCAGGACACGATCCGGATCTACGCGCGCGCGCTCGCGATCGCGCTGGCGCCGGTCGACGTCGTGGCCCAGATGTCCGCCCGGGCCCGCTTCGACTCGGTCGCCCAGACGAGCACGATCACCCTGTCGCGGCATGACATCACGCGCGCGCCCGGCCTGCTCGAGCCGGATGTCGTGCGCGCCGTGCAGCTCCTGCCCGGCACCGTCGCGCGCAGCGACTATTCGATCGGCTACAACGTGCGCGGCGGCGAGAGCGACCAGAATCTCGTGCGCCTGGACGGGGTGACGATCCTCAACCCGTCGCACCTCGCCGGCCTGTTCAGCACCTTCGACGTCGACGCGATCGATCACGCGGACTTCCTGACCGGAGGGTTCCCCGCCGAGTACTCGGGCCGCCTGAGCAGCGTGCTCGATGTCACGCTGCGATCGGGCGACCACCAGCACGTGCACGGCAGCGGCGCCGTCTCGCTGCTCTCGAGCAAGGCGCTGCTCGAAGGTCCGGTGGGCCGCGCCTCGTTTCTCCTGAGCGCGCGCCGCACCTACGCCGATCAGGCCGTGAAGGCCTTCACGAGCGAGACGTTCCCGTACTCGTTCACCGATTTCCTGGGCAAGATCGACGTCCCCTACGGCGCGCGCGGCGACGTCGCCGTGACGGGCTACTGGGGTCGCGACGTGCTGTTTCTGAACGTGATTCCGGCATCGACGGGCCAGAACCCGATCGATCTCGGCTTCGACTGGGGCAACCGGCTGTTGGGGATCAGGTGGCAGCAGCCGGTGGGCGCGGCGCTCCTGGAGCAGCGGGTGAGCGCCACCGGATTCTCGTCGGGCCTGGACCTGACGCCGAATCTCGTGAGCTACCGCAACCCCGCCACGCTCTGGTCCGCCAGCTCGACGCTCTCATTCTCGGGCCCCGGCCACGAGGACGTGAAGGTCGGCGTCAATGTCGAGCGCTACGACCTGCGCTACTCGATCACCAACCCGACGATTCCGAACCAGCTGGGCGCGCGCGGCAATCTTCCCCCCGCGTTCTTCGACACCCGCTATCGCCCCACGGTGTTCGCGGCGTTCGTGGACGACCAGTGGCGGCCGACCGCGTCGGTGTTGGTGCGCGCCGGGGTGCGGGCCGAGCACGTCACCCGCGCCGACGTCACCGACGTCGGTCCCCGGGCGGCGTTCAAGGTGTTTCTGTCTCCCAATCAGGCGATCACCGGCTCCGTCGGCCGCTACTACCAGGTCGTCCACTCGCTCGCCGACCAGAACCTGCCGATCACGATCTATGAGTTCTGGGTAGCGGCGGACGGAAGCATTCCGGTGGCGCACTCGGATCACGTCGTGGCGGGCTACGAGCGGTGGTTCGGACGCGGCGTCGAGCTGACGGTGGAAGGGTACCGGAAGACCTTCGTCGACCTGATTCGCCCCAACTCCGACCTCGCGCTGCGCGACACGGGCGACGTGTTTCTCCCCGTGGACGGAAACGCCTGGGGAGTGGACCTGCTGCTGCGCCGTCACCTGGGCGCGGTGCGGGGATGGATCGCCTACAGCTTCGTCCGCGCGGTGCGCCGCTCGGCGGGCGAGGAGTATCCTCCCGCTCACGACCGCCGCCACACGCTCAACATCGTGATCCAGGCGCCCGGGCCCCTGAAGAGCGAGCTAGGCATCCGCCTCGGGTTCGGGTCGCCGCTCCCCTACACCGCGCTGCTCGGCTCCTGGGACCACGGCCAGTACAGTCCGGGTTACGGCTCCTTCACCGATGACGCGCAGAACGAGCCGGCCGGCGGCGCGCTGAATGGCGCACGCTACCCCACCTACTCGCGCCTCGATGTCGGCCTGCGGTGGCACGGCCGTAAATGGGGACTGCACTGGGAGCCGTATCTCAACGTGGTGAACGTGCTCGACCGGCACAACGTGTTCGCGTATTTCTTCGACACCGACAAGACGCCGCCGACGCGGACCGCGTTCTACCAGCTGCCGATCCTCGTCACGTTCGGGGTGGATTTCTCGTGGTGAGGCTTCTCGCGACGCTGCTCCTGTCGGTCGCAGCCGGCTGCAAGCTCACCGAGGTCGTGAACGCGCCGCCCGGCGATCCGGTCATCGTGGTGCAGTCCGTGCTCAATGCGGCGGCGCTGCAACAGACGGTGCTGGTAGCGCGCTCGGCGGCCGGTGACACGACGGTGGGCATCAGCGGCGCGAACGTGCAGCTCACGGATCTCGATCCCCGCGGCTGCGCTACACCGGTCGAGCAGCTCGCGGAGGTCGCACCCGGCAAGTATCAGTCTCCCAGCTTCTGCCCGCTCGGGTCCGGCGACCGACTCACCCTGCGGGTCGTGATGCCCGACGGGCATGTCGTCACCGGCGCCACCCGCATCCCGGGGATCCGATCGATCGTGGTACGCGCCGGCGCCACAACCGCCCAATTGCCGCCCGCCGCTCTCGCGATGGACCGCACGCGGGATTCGTTGTTCGTCACCGTGGATCTCGACCGTGCTCGGGCGCTCCAGATCGAAGCGGTGCGCACGACGGCGGGAGAGGATCCCACGCTCAGCTTCGCGACCGATACGGCGTTCGCGAGCATCGCCGGCAATCTCGTGGACCCGGCGGGAGACGGCCGCACCATTTTTCGCGCCGGCGCCTACTACCGGCTCACGGCGGCCGCGATGGACACGAACTACTTCGATTTCGTGCGCTCGTTCACGAACCCCCTCACCGGTCGGGGATTCATCAATCATCTCGGGGGTGCGCTGGGAGTGTTCGGGAGCGTGGCGCCGCTCACCTACGAGCTACGGGTGACCGCGCCACAAACGGACCCGAGGGAAGGCGTGTACCATCTCACGGGCCGCGTGGCGGGTGCGCCCGTAGACGTCACCTGGGACGTGTACGGCGACCCGCTCCTGGCCGCTTCGTTCCGCGCCTTCGTGGATGGTCAGTGGTTGGGCGTCCCCGTCCGCACCAGCGCGAACGGCAACTTCGGCGGGACGAATTTTCTGGGCACGATGTTCAACACGACGAACACCGACAAGGCGAATCCCGCGTTCTTCCTTGCGGGAACGCGTCCGCCTCGAGGAACGCCGTTCCCACTCCTGGTGCGCCCCGCCACCGCCTCAGGGCCCATGGACACCCTGACGGCGGTACAGGTCTCCGGCCCGCCCTAGCTCGTTCTGAGGCAGCCTAGAACCGGAAGCCAAGCCCCAGCGACAGCACCGGGTAAACCTTTGCATACCTGTCGATGTCGTGTTGCGTCGTCTGGACCTGCGCCTGGAGGTTTGCGGCGAGTGCCGGGTCGGCCAGCGCGCCGGTTGCGGTCAGGCTGACCGTCGGCTTCGCGATCACCGCGCCAAAATCCACCACGAACATGATGCGCCCGCCGCGCGCGGGGGTGCCGAAGCCAAGGCCCACATAGGGAGCGGCAGAGGGGTACTTCGCCGTGCCCGTCAGCACGCCCACCTGGGCACTGGTGTAGGTCGTCCCGTTGATCGTGTAGCTCGACCCGTTGGGTTGACCGGTCGCCGTGACCGTCGCCGGGTTGGTGACGACGCCGCCCGTCAGGTGAAAGCTCCCGCGGGCCATCGGGTATAGATCGAGCAGCGCCGAGACCGAGTGCAGCTTCAGCTCGGCGTTGTAGGTGACGTTCGATTGGGTGTGAGTGGCGCTGATGGAATAGAACGCGGCGCCCGCGCGCACCCCCACGTGCGCAGTGAGGAGCTTGCTGAGATCGACCCCGATGCCCGGCGTGCCGCCGCGCAACACGATGGCCACATCGGCGTGCTGTGCCGACGCCGGCGCGCACAACAGCAGCGCGGCGACCGCGCCAGATAGAGACACCAGCAGAGCAGGTCGGTTCTTATTCACGTGAAACCTCAGAGTGATGGAGTTAGGAACCGACCGTCGTCACAATGAACGTGTCGAAGTACGGTCCGGTCCTGATCGGCGCGTTGGGTGATCCACCGATTATCCGCGGCGGCGTCACGCCGCCCATCGGGACGTTGACCGCGCCCCCGCCATAGGTTCCGCTCGCGACCGGGGACCCATAGATGTCCTGCACGTTCCGGATCTCATAGTGCGCGCCGACGGTGAGCACACCGGAGAGGTCGGCGCTCACCGAACCCTGCCCCATCCAATTGTAGACCACGATCATTCCCCGGCCCGCCTCGTAGCGATTGCGGCGCACGAAGACCCGCGCCGCGCCCGGGGTCGCCGCCGTCGCCTGATCCGACGCTCCCGCCGCTGCCTGCCAGCTCGCGAACGAGTAACTGCCGCCGAGCCGCCACGCCGGTGAGGCCGGGTCGTGCAGATGGGTGTTGCCGCTCCAGTGCTCGGTCGAGCCAGCCGCGCTCGCGTCGTGCTGCACCAGCACCATGTTGGTGCCGTACACCGTGTTCCCCGCCACCATCAGGTTCTGCCAGTAACCGACGTCCAGGGTCTGGCTGCCGCCGACGATGTAATTCCCCGTGAACTGCGCGGTTCCGTTGAGCAACGAGTTGTAGCCGATCTTGGCATTGATCCAGCTCCACCCC
>JBGPIJ010000128.1:0-8435 GCA_041484865.1 Gemmatimonadota bacterium | reverse complement strand
TCCCGTGGGCGTCAAGCGCGCACGGGGGTGGGCGCCACTCCCGGCGCTTCCCCTGCCCAGTAGATTCCGGGCCATGTCACTCTCTCACACTTTGGGTTTTCCGCCACTCGGTGCCGCGCGCGAGCTGAAGCGCGCCACCGAAGGCTACTGGAACGGTAAGATCGGTCAGGCCGAGCTCCTCCAGACCGGCGCCCAGCTGCGAGCGGCGCACTGGCGCCTGCAACGCGCGGCCGGGATCGATCTCGTCCCCTCGAACGATTTCTCTTTCTACGACCGCGTGCTCGACACCTGCAGCATGGTGGGGGCCGTGCCGGAGCGGTACGGGTGGCGTGGTGATCGGGTCGATCTCGCCACGTACTTCGCGATGGCGCGGGGGCTGCAGCAGCCGAGGCGGGACGTGACCGCCATGGAAATGACGAAGTGGTTCGATGCGAACTACCACTACCTCGTCCCCGAATTCGCGCGCGGGCAGCAGTTTCGACTCGCGTCGACCAAGGCGGTCGACGAGTTCCAGGAGGCGAAGGCCCTCGGGATCACCACAAAGCCCGTATTGATTGGGCCGCTGACGTTCCTGCTCGCCGGCAAGGCGAAGGGCGCGTCGTTCGATCGCCTGGATCTGCTCGACGCGCTGTTGCCGGTGTACGGCCAGGTCCTCGCCGATCTCGTTGCCGCGGGCGCAACGTGGGTGCAATTCGACGAGCCGTCGCTGGCCCTCGATCGCAGCGACGCCGAGCGCGCCGCCTACCGGCGGGCCTACGAATTCCTCGCGAAGCGGGTGCCGCGTGCGAAGATCCTCGTCGCCACGTATTTCGCGGGGTTGGCCGATAACCTCCCCGTCGCGCTCGCGCTGCCGGTCCAGGGGTTGCACGTGGATTTGGTACGGGCGCCCCAGCAGCTCGACCCGCTTCTCAGGGCCTGGCCCGCGGGGCGCACGCTCTCGCTCGGCGTGATCGACGGGCGGAACATCTGGAAGTCCGATCTGAACGCGTCGCTCGCGCTGCTCGAGCGCGCCAAGGCGGTGGTGGGCGGCGACGCGCTGTGGGTCGCGCCCTCGAGCTCGCTGCTGCACGTCCCGGTCGACCTCGACCTCGAAACCCGGCTCGACGCCGAGCTGAAGGGGTGGCTGAGCTTCGCCAAGCAGAAGCTCGCGGAAGTCGTCACGCTGACGCGGGCGCTCACGGGCGGGCGGGAAAAAGTCGCGGCGGAGCTCGAGGCGAACGCGCGGGCCGTGGCGACCCGCCGTACGTCCAAGCGGATTCACAACGCGACGGTGGAACGGCGGGCCGCCGCGGTAAGCGAACGGGATTACCGCCGGACCTCCCCCTTCGCCGAGCGCCGCAAGAAGCAGCTCGACCTCCCACTCTACCCGACGACGACGATCGGCTCATTCCCGCAGACCGCCGACGTCCGCGCCGCCCGTCGCAAGCTGCACGACGGGAAGCTCACGGCGGCAGCCTACGACTCGTTCATCGAGGAGCAGATCGTCAAGACGCTCAAGCTCCAGGAGGATCTGGGCCTCGACGTGCTCGTGCACGGGGAATTCGAGCGCAACGACATGGTCGAGTACTTCGGCGAGCAGCTTGACGGTTTCGCGTTCACCGAGCACGGCTGGGTGCAATCGTACGGGACCCGATACGTGAAGCCGCCGATCATCTTCGGCGACGTCGCCCGGCCCGGACCGATGACGGTGCGGTGGAGCACGTTTGCCCAGTCCAGAACGAAGCGGCCGGTGAAGGGCATGCTGACGGGTCCCGTCACGATCCTTCAATGGTCGTTCGTGCGTGATGACCAGCCGCGCGCCGAGACGGCAAAGCAGCTGGCGCTCGCGATCCGCGACGAAGTGCGGGACCTCGAGGCCGCCGGCATCAGGGTGATTCAGATCGATGAGCCGGCGCTGCGGGAGGGTCTGCCCCTGCGCCGGGCCGAATGGGCGTCGTATCTGGAGTGGGCGGTCAACGCCTTCCGCCTTGCGACCGCGGGCGTCAGGGACGAGACCCAGATTCACACGCACATGTGTTACAGCGAGTTCAACGACGTGATCCAGGTCATCGAGCGCATGGATGCAGACGCCATCTCGATCGAGAACGCGCGCTCCGGGTCGGAGCTGTTGGGGGGATTCAAGGAGTACCGTTATCCCAATGAGATCGGCCCGGGCGTCTACGACATCCATTCACCGCGCGTTCCCAGCACGGCCGAAATCGTGGCCGCCCTGGACCGGATGAAGGAAGTGCTCGACGACCGGCAGATCTGGGTGAACCCGGACTGCGGGCTCAAGACGCGCGGGTGGGACGAGACGCTGGCGGCGCTCCGCAACATGGTCCAGGCGGCCCGGCAGCTCCGGGACGGAGCCCGCGCCCCCTCGGCGCGCCGTTGACCTGTGGTATCGCGCCCGGCATACTTCGATTCATGAACGGATCGGACATCCGCATTACCGCCGAGCCCGTTGACAACGATCGCTGCAAGTTCGTGGTCAGCCAGGCGGTGTACGAGGGTGGGGTGCGGCGGTTCGCGTCTCCCGCGGAAGCCCAAGGCTCCCCGCTCGCGGAGGCGATCTTCGCGATCCCCGGCGCGGGGATTTCCGAGGTCGTCGTGTCGGGCAGCCTGGTCACCGTGGTGAAGCACAGTCCCACCCCGTGGACGGCGATGGGGCGGCCGATCGGAGCGGCGATCCGCACCGCGCTGACAGCCGGTACGCCGGCGATCGCGACCAGAGCCCCCGCCCCGCCCGCCGGAGAAGCCGTCGACGACGACGTGCTGTACGAGCGGGTCGCGCAGCTCTTCGCGTCCCGGGTGAACCCGATGGTGGCGCGTCACGGCGGCGCTGTGGAGCTGATCGACGTGCAGGACGGCGTCGTGATGCTGCGCATGGGCGGCGGGTGCCAGGGCTGTGGGATGGCCGACGTCACGCTACGCCAGGGCATCGAGGCGATGCTGCACGAGCACGTCCCCGGCGTCGAGGGGATCGTCGACGTCACCGACCATACCGCCGGCTCGACCCCCTACTTCGCCGCCGCCAAGAAGTAGCGGCGCGGCAATGCCGCGCCTTCTCCTGCTGCTGCCATCGACCACCTACCGCGCGACGGCGTTCGTCGAGGCGGCACGGCGGCTCGACGTTGCTCTCACCGTCGCGTCGGAGCGTCCCAGCGCGTTCGAGCGAGCGCAACCCGAAGGACTGCTGACGCTCGATTTCTCGGCGCCCGAGCGCGCCGCCGCGCAGGTCCTGCAGTTCGCACACGAGCACCCGATTGCGGGGGTCGTGGGCGTGGACGACGACACCGTCGTTGCCGCTGCAGCGATCGCCGCGCGCCTCGGTTTGCGGGGTAATCCCGCCGCGGCGGCGCTCGCCGCCCGGGACAAGCACCTACAAAGAGAACTCCTCGCCCAGCATCACGTTCGCGCGCCGGCGTTCGCCCTGCACCGGATCGACGACGATCCCGCCGCACTCGCGCGCGGAGTGCGCTACCCTTGCGTACTCAAGCCGCTCCGCCTCTCGGCGTCGCGCGGGGTGATCCGTGCCGACAATCCCGATCAGTTCGTCAGCGCCTTCCGCCGGGTGGCCGCGATTCTCGCCGAGCCCGACGTCGCAGCCTGCGGCGAGCCGGCGCGCCGGCTGCTGGTCGAGGAATTCATCGAAGGACCCGAGGTGGCGCTGGAGGGGCTCCTCGTGGGCGGCCGGCTCGAAGTGTTGGCGCTGTTCGACAAACCCGATCCGCTGGACGGGCCGTTCTTCGAGGAGACGATCTACGTGACGCCGTCGCGCCTGCCGCGCGCGGCTCAAACGGCGATAGCCGCAACGGCACAGACGGCGAGCGCGGCATTGGGCCTCGTCGAGGGAGCGGTACATGCCGAGCTGCGCTGGAATGCCCAGGGGGCGTGGCTGATCGAGCTCGCGGCGCGGCCGATTGGGGGGCGGTGTAGCGCGGTCTTGAGATTCGGGAAGGGGGAAGGGGGCAGGGGGCAGGGTACGTCACTGGAAGAGATCGTCGTGCGGCATGCGCTGGGGATGGAGCTGCCGGGGCTCGAGCGCGAGGACGCCGCCGCGGGGGTCATGATGATTCCGGTGCCCCGTCGTGGCGTGTTGCGGGAGGTGCGGGGGATCGAGCGCGCGCGCGCCGTGCCGCTCGTGGTGGAGGTCGCCATCACGGCCCATCCCGGACAGCAGCTCGTTCCGCTGCCAGAGGGCGCCCGCTATCCCGGGTTCATCTTTGCGCGCGGCGAGACGCCCGCGGAAGTGGAAGCGGCGCTGCGTGAAGCGCAGCGCCGCTTGGAGTTCGTCGTGGACTAGGTGGTCAGGCGGCGACGGCTACGCACTCGAGCCAGTTGCGGGGCACGGTACTGAATCCGGTCTCGTCGAGCGCCCGCCGTAGTCCTTCCTTCAACGCGTCTGCCCCTTGCTCGAGGGGGACGCCGGGGAGGGCGCCCTCGATGAACAGGGAAAAGTGCCCGATGTCTTCGAGGCTCTGCGGCGTCATTTCCACCCGTAGCAACTCGACCGTGGGCTGCCGGAACCCTTCCTGGACCAGGAGGCTGGCATACTCGTCGGCCGACAGGAACGCCCGCGCGGGCGCCACCGCGTCGTGCCGCACCTCGATGCCGCGCTCGCGGAGCACCTGCACCGCGCGTACGACCCACCGGCGCCAGAAGCCGGTCGTCCCCTCCACGTAGGCGCCGTTGAAGAACGTCGTATTGAACGCGAGCACGCCGCCGCGCTTGAGGACCTTGCGGATCTCTGCCAGGACTCTGGCCTTATCGGGCACGAGATGAATGGCGTTGCAGAAGATCACGGCATCCGCCGACGGCACGAGACGCGAGAGCCATTCCGCGCTGCCTTCCACGAACTCGGCGACGCGGGACTTGATCGCCGCGCGCGCGCGATCCAGGGCGGAGGCGGACGGGTCGACGCCGATCACGCGCGCGTCCGCGCGCCGCCCCAGCCGGTCGACGATCAGCTGCGTCACGGCGCCCGGTCCGCAGCCCAGGTCGACGAACGTCTGGCGAGTCGGGGAGATGACACGCTCGACGATCCAGCGGTTGACGTCGGTGAAGAACGGATGGCGGGTGAACGGTGCGAAGGAAAAGCGCTCTTCTTCAGTATCGACGTGACCTACCATTCGGGTCCTCGTGGTCCAGGGGGAGGAAGAATCTCGCTTAGTTAACTGACATCCCTACTCGGTCGCGGTCAAGTGGGTGGAACGTCCGCCCTGCCGGTCGCAAGATCATGCACGGTGAGCACCTGCATGATCTTGAGGCGCCGCTTACCCATGGGCAGCTCGAGGCTCACCGTCTGGCCTTTCCGGCACCCCAGCAGCGCTTTCCCGAGCGGCGACGCCATCGAGACGGGAATTCCGTCGCTCTCCTCCTCGCCGCCCTCGATGAATTCCCCAAGCGTGAGCGCGTAGGTCTCCTGCTTCTTCGTCTCGAGGTCCTGGACGGTCACGCGGGACCCGAACCCGCCCCGGTCCCGCGGGATATCCCGTTCGGAGACGTTCGAGAGCTTCGCGAGCCGGGCTCGGAGGTGGGATGCGCGCGCCCCTGCGAACTGCTGCCGCTCGAGGGCCGCCTTGTACTCCGAATTCTCCCGCAGGTCGCCGTGCGCGCGGGCCTTCTCGATCTCCTTCGGGAGGACGAAGTTGATCTCGTGGTTCAGCCGCTCGACTTCGGCCTGCAATCTGGCCCTGAGCTCGTCGATCATAGCGAGAACCGAAGAAGCTAGGCATAATACCCCCATTATGCCACTCAACATCCGCACGTATCACGACCTGACCGAGGCCGACGCCTCGGGCTTGCCCGAGCAGATCGGCGCGCAGCGGCTTCGGGTGGCCGAGCGCGTCGGCCGGATCCGCCGCGTCATCGCCGTCATGAGCGGGAAGGGGGGGGTGGGCAAGAGCTTCGTCACGGCCCATCTGGCGCGGGCGCTGGCGCGCGCCGGACAATCGGTCGGGGTGCTCGATGCCGACTTGAACGGGCCGACGGCGGCCCGGCTGCTCGAGGCCGGCGGCGCCCGGCTCGTGATCGTAGATGACGCCGTGCTGCCCGCGACGGGCGCGGACGGCGTGCGGCTCATTTCGACCGATCTGCTGCTCGAGGACGGACAGCCGCTCGCGTTTCACGGCCCCAAGGCGGACCGCTTCGTGTGGCGCGGTGCCATGGAAGCCGCCGCCTTACGGGAGTTCCTCTCGGATGTCGCATGGGGAACCCTCGACGTTCTGTTGATCGATCTCCCGCCCGGCCTCGGGCGCTTCGAGGAGCTGGCCGATTTGCTCGGCGAGGCGCCGGAGGTTCTCACGGTAACCATCCCCACTACGGAATCGCGCGACGCGGTGCGGCGCGCGCTGCGAGCCGCGATCGAGCGGGGCGCGCCCGTGCTCGGCGTGGTCGAAAACATGGTCGGGGGGACCTTCGTGGGGACGGCGGGCGACGACATCGGCCGGGAGTTCGGGATCCCAGTGCTCGCCCGGATTCCCTGGAACCCGACGGCGCGCGTGTGGGACGCGCTCGCATCGAACTGGGAGACAGGATCGTGAAGTTCCTTTGCGTCGACTGCGACAGCCAGATGAGCTTCGAGGAGCGCGCGCTCCCGGGCGACGGCACGCTCGCTGCCGCGTTCCGCTGCCCTACCTGCGGCCGCGTGGTCGCGATGCTCACCAATCCCATGGAGACGCAGCTCGTCGCATCGCTCGGGGTCAAGATCGGGGGCCGCACGATCGACGCGCAGCCGCTCGTGACGATCCGGGGGACCGTAGCGACGGGACGCGCGGACGTCTTCGAGGAGGGCGGCGGTCAGACGGAGGCGCGGGCGGGCGGACCGAGCTGGTCGGCGGAGGCGCAGGAACGACTGGCCCGCGTCCCCAGCTTCGTGCGCGGCATGGTGAAGAAGATCTACGTCGAGTACGCGCGCGACCACGGGATTGAGGAGATCACCCCCACTCTGATGGACACCGCGCGGGCTGAGCTCGGGCTGGAGGGGATGTGAGTGGGGTGTCGGAGCGCGTGATTCACGGGCTGCGGATCGCGATCGACCGCGACCAGTGCGTGGGGTTCGGGGACTGTGTCAAGGAAGCGCCGGAAGGGTTCAAGTTGGACGACGAAACCATCGCGGTGTTCACCGAGCCTGAGTCGGTGGAGCGCGAGCGCCTGCTCCGCGCGTGCGATGTTTGCCCCGTTGATGCCATCACCGTATGGGACGAATCGGGCTCCCAGATCGTTCCCGGCCAGCCGAAATCCGAGTCTTGACAGCGGTCGCAACTGGGGCGATAATCGCCGGGCCAGTTTGTGTTTTTTTTCACAAGCATCCCAAGTGAATGAGGTGGCGGCCCCGTGCCGCCGTTGCCGAGCGCCCACCATCCCTCTTTTCGGCCCGCCAGAGGCTCATTGGGCCGGCCCGAGCGCGGTGCGTGCCGGCGCGACCCCTGACGCCCGAGGTGCCGGTGTACCGCGAGATCTTCGCTCCCGTCGATAACTCCCAACACTCCGACTGGACGGTCGACCGAGCGATCGAACTCTGCCGCAAGTTCGGGGGACAGATCACCGGCAATCACGTCTACGCCGCGCGCCTCCACGATGTTCGATTCCGCCAGCTCGAGACCGGACTCCCGGCCCAGTTTCAGACCGCCGAGGAAATCAAGAAGCAGCGCAAGATCCACGACAAGCTGATCGAGAAAGGGCTGCAGCTCATCGCCGACAGCTTTCTCGACCAGCTTGGCAAGCGGTGTGACGGAGCGGGCGTGCCTTTGACGCGGCAGCTGCTGGAAGGGATCAACTACGAAGAGATCGTGAACGAGGTGAACCGCGGCACGGGGCGGCTCCCGGGCTTGATCGGTTTCGACCCCAATCGGGCAGCCGGCTACGACGGCGGGGACAAGGTCCGGGGCGACGTGCAGGTGGGGGCGAATGGCCGTCTCGTCGCCGAGGACGAAGACACTGCCGCGCGGCTCGTGGGCTCTTCGGGCCGCCAGTACGACCTCCTCGCCATCGGCGCGCACGGGCTCGGTCGCCAGCCGTTCTCGCAGCTCGGCGGCGTCGTGGCGCGCGTGCTGCGCGGCGTCGAGAAGGACGTCCTGATCGTGCGCGATGACAAGCCGCTCGCGGACGGGCGGCTGATGGTGTGCGTGGATGGCTCGTCGTACAGCTACCGGGCAATGCGCGTCGCGCTCGAAATCGCGCAGGCCTTCGGCTGCTCGCTGTACGTCTGTAGCGCCTTCGACGTCGAGTATCACCACGTCGTGTTCCACAACATCAAGGACGTGCTGTCCTACCAGGCGTCGAAGGTCTTCAAGTTCGAGGAGCAGGAAGAGCTGCACAACAACATCATCGACAAGGGTCTGCTCAAGCTCTGCCAGGCGAACTTGAAACGGGCCGAGGTGATGGCGCAGGAATTCCCCGACGTTCCCATCAAGACGCAGATCCTGATCGGCAAGCCGTTCCAGGTGATCATG
>JBGPIJ010000127.1:0-8537 GCA_041484865.1 Gemmatimonadota bacterium | reverse complement strand
GGCCTTCAGCGCGCCCCTACCCCCGCCCCCGCCGCCGCTCGCTCCCGTTCCCGCGCGTCCGGCCGCCGCAGCCGCGGCCCCTCCTCCCGTCACGAAGCCCGCTCCACCCTCGTCGCCCAGGGCCGCGCCTGCCAAGCCGGAGCCGAAGCGCGCTCGCGCGACCGCGACTCCCCCCAAACCCGAGAAGAAGAAGGGCAAGGGATGTGGAGCCGTGGTCGTGGTATTCCTGCTGGGAAGCTGGGGACTGGTGGCGATCGCGCGCTGGATTCTCGCCTGACCCAAGGCACGTGCACATCACCTCGGCGGGTCGCTCGGATGTCGGCATCATCCGGTCAGGCAACGAAGACAACTACATCCTCGTGCCCGACCGCGGCATTTGGGTGGTGGCGGACGGGATGGGGGGCCACGCTGCCGGCGAAGTAGCGAGCGAGATGGCGGTGGGCTACGTGACGCGCGAGCTCGGCTCCGTGCGCGATCTCAGCGACGAACAGACGGCCGAACGGATGCGGGCCGCCATCCGCGCTGCGAACGGCGCCATCTTTCAGCGCACTCTCACCGAACACGAAAAGCGCGGCATGGGCACGACCGTCACCGCGCTCGTGCTGCACAACGGCCGCTTCCTCGTCGGGCAAGTCGGTGACAGCCGGGCATATCTGCTGCGCGACGGGCAGCTCGTCCAGCTGACCAAGGATCATTCCTACGTCCAGGAGCAGGTGGACGCGGGCTACCTCACGCCGGCGGAGGCGCGCGCGCATCCCTACAGCAACGTGATCACCCGCTGTGTCGGCGCGAACAACGAAGTGTTGCCGGACGTGTTCGTCGGTGCGGTGAAAGCGGGGGATCTGTTCCTGCTCGCGTCGGACGGCCTCACGGGGATGCTCGAGGATCAGGAGCTGGGCGACCTGCTCACGGGGAATCGCTCGCCGCAGGAGATGGTGGATCGTCTGATCGCGGAGGCGAACCGCCGGGGAGGTCTGGACAACATCACGGCGATCCTGGTGCGGGTCGATGCGCTGGACGAAGACGACCGGCCCGCGCCGGGACCGGGCGACACCCAGCCGATTCCGCACCGCCGCTGATCCGCGCGGCGCGTCAGCCGCGACGCGCCCGCATCAGTCCCCGCTCGCCCGCGATCCGCGCCTCGACGTCCGCGCCCGGCGTCATGACGAGATCCACGATCGCCTGCGCCGGCACGCGCACCGGTCGCAGCACGAAGACTCGCAGCCTCCGCGCGGACCGATACAGCTCCGCCGCGACCCGCGGCAGATCCAGAAATTCCGTGGCTTCCCGACCCGCGAGATGGATCACGCTCCCGTCGCGTCTGACGAGCGGCAGGTCGAGCGCGAGCATGCCGCTCTTGGCGGGAAAATCGAGGAACAGCTCGTGCTCTCCGAGCCCCAGCTCGCGCGCGAGCTGGTCCTCCACGCGGGTGCACAGCTCCGGATCGGCCGACGGCCATTCGTCGGTGTCGTGCGGCAGCTCCGCCGCGGGGAGGTCGAGCGCCCGCTTCGCGAGGCGGCGCTCGCGGAGCGCCTGCGCGAGGCCGGTGGTGTCCTCGCGCTGCAGGTCGTGAATCAATCCGTCGTCCGTGGCGAGCGCGATGTCCTCCACCCGCAGGCGCCCGGCGGCGAGCGCCACGCGGACCAGGCGCTTGAACATCGCCGTGGCGCTGCGCACCGCGTGGTGCCAGTACACGTTGCGGTACATCTGGTACTTGGCGAACAACAGGGACTCGAGCGCCGAGAGCCCCTTCTCGTGCAGAGCGAGCTGCGGCCGCCCGTCGCCGGGTGCGATCGTGAGCGAGGCCAGCAGCCGGTCGACGTCGATCGTCCCGTAGGGTACTCCGCACATCCAGGCGTCGCGCGACAGGTAGTCGAGCTTGTCGACATCGAGCGAGCCCGAGATCAGGCCGGATAGCGGGCTGTCCCCGCGCCCCTGAATCAGGCAGAGCAGGCGCTCCGCGGAGACGCCCTGGCGCTCCAGCTCGGAGGCCAGCTCGCCCTGGGTGAGCTGCCGGGCGGCGAGCTCCTCGTGGCGCGGGAGACCGGCCTCCTCGAGCGCGTGCGAAAACGGATAATGCCCGATGTCGTGCAGGAGCGCGGCCAGACGGAGAGAGCGGCCGTCGGCGGGATCGACGGGCGGGCCGGCCGTCTCCTCGAGGTGCGCGAGGGCGCGGCGCGCCACATGGTAGGTCCCGAGCGCGTGCTCGAACCGTGTGTGCGTCGCCCCGGGGTACACGAGGAACGCATGCCCGAGCTGCCGCACGTAGCGCAGCCGCTGCACCGCGGGCGTATCCACGAGCGCCAGGGCCTCGGGTTCGAGGCGAATGTTGTCCCACAGCGGATCGCGAACGACCTCGAAGGGGTTCACACGCGCGGGCCGGCGCTCTGCGCCGCGGCGGACGTGCGGCCGGCGAACTGCTCGAAGTTGCCCCGGAACAGCCTCGCAACGCGCGCGGCCTGAGCGTCGTACGCGGCGGGATCCCGCCAGGCGCCCCGCGGCAGCAGAATTTCCGTCGGAACGCCGAGCACGTGGAGCGGCACCTCGAGGCCGAACGCCGGCTCGACCTGCGTCGCGACGCCGTCGAGCGTTCCGGTGAGCGCGGCCCGCACCAGGGCGCGCGTGTGCGGCAGCCGGATCCGCGAGCCCGTCCCCGGGCCGCCACCGGTCCAGCCGGTGTTCACGAGCCAGCAGCGCACGCCGTGCCGGGCGACCTTCTCGCCCAGCATCTCCGCGTAGACGTGTGCATCGAGTGGAAGAAAGGGCGCGCCGAAGCACGGGGAGAAGGTCGGCCGCGGCTCGGTGACGCCCTGCTCCGTCCCGGCAACCTTGGCGGTGTAGCCCGAGAGAAAATGGTACATCGTCTGCGCGGACGTGAGCCGCGCGAGCGGCGGGAGCACGCCATAGGCGTCGCACGTGAGGAGCACGACGTGCGACGGATGGCCCGCGGTGCCCGAGGGGACGTGATGGGGAATGAAGCTGATGGGGTAGGAAGCCCGCGTGTTCTCCGTGATGGCGGCGGAATTGAGATCGAGGGCCCGCGTCTCCCCGTTCACGACGACGTTCTCGAGCACCGTGCCGAACCGGCGCGTCGTGGCGTAGATCTCAGGCTCGACCTCCGGCGACAGGCGGATCACCTTCGCGTAGCATCCCCCCTCGAGATTGAACACGCCGGCATCACTCCAGCCGTGCTCGTCATCGCCGATCAGCCCACGCTCCGGGTCGGCGGAGAGTGTCGTCTTGCCGGTCCCGGAGAGTCCGAAGAACAACGCGACATCCCCAGCGGCGCCGACCGTCGCGGAGCAATGCATCGGCAACACGCCCCGGTCGGGGAACAGATAGTTGAGCGCCGTGAACACCGATTTCTTGAGCTCGCCCGCGTAGCGCGTCCCGCCGATCAGGATCGTCCGCTCGGCGAAGTGAATCGCGATGAACGTGTCCGAGCGGGTGCCGTGCGTGGCCGGCTCGGCGCGAAGCTCAGGCGCGTGGAGGACGTGCCAGGCGGGAGCGAACGACGCGAGCGAATTGGGTTCCGGCCGGAGGAACATGTTGAGGGCGAACAACGCGTGCCAGGCGTTCGGGGTGACGAACCGAATCGCCACCCGATAGCGGGGATCCGCCCCGGCGTACACGTCGCGCACGAACAGCTCTTGCGTATCGAGGTGTCGGACGACATCCGCGCGCAGCCGCGCGAAGTGCTCGGGTGAGAGCGGCTGGTTCACGGGACTCCACCAGACGCGCCCGCTCGACTCGGCGTCGCGCACGATGTACTTGTCGTCGGGGCTGCGGCCGGTGTGCGGCGCCGTCACGACGCACAGCGGCCCCCCCTCCGCCAGAACGCCCTCGCCCCGTCGCAGCGCGTGCTCGTACAGCCGGGTGACGGGGAGATTGCGATGTACGGGGCGCGACGGAGCGAGGCCAAGAGCTTCGAGCCCCGCTCCGGGAGTCGCGACCGCCGCCTTTACCGCCATGTCCACAGGGTAGTTCACGTCGGAGTCGGGCCGCAAGATGCGGCCTGGGCGCGTGGTCACCGCGGCGGTGGCGCGACCGTGGGACCCGTGTGGTACAGCACCTCGATAGTGCGCCGGTCCCGCACGCTGGGCGCTGTAACGGTCGGCGTCTCGTTCATCATGTCATCCGGAAACGTGCTCTCCCGCAACAGGCCGAGGGCGTGACCCAGCTCGTGAATCACCACGCGCCGCAGGCACGCGGCGACCTGCCCGTCCGTAAATCCGGCCTTCGGCGTCAGCGCCACGTGGAGCACGTTGGCCGACGAGTCGCGGAACACCGCCGTGGGATCGGTCGTCGCCCCCGCGCAGGCATCCTGGGCCGGCCCCGCATCAGGGGGAACGTCGGCCGGGACTCCTGAGAGCCACGTCACGATCACATCCGCGTGACTCGAGTCCGACACCACGGTGCCGCTGAATTCGCCGTACAGAAACTGTCCCTGCCAGCTCGCCACGCCGAGCGCGACGAGGGTCGGCATCGCCCCGCGCGGATCGGCGTAAAAGCGCACCGGCAGACGCGCAGCGGGCCAGTGAAACACGAGCCGCGTATTCGGGGGCACCGTGTCCGCGAACGAATAGATGCACCCGGTGCAGTCGCGCACCGGGGCACTCGGCTCGCATGCGAGCGCGAGGGCGCAGAATGCAAGCAGGGTCTCTCGCGGTACCACGCGTCGGGCGTTCACAGACGTCCGGCTCCGGCGCGCAGGGACAGCGACACGCGGTGGACGAGCTGCGGGGACGCAAACCCTTCCTGCTCGAGGGCGGGCGTCGTGAAGGCGTGGACGTCATAGCGCGCCTCGACTGCGAGCCCCACGTTCGCGCCGAGTGGCGGGCGATAGTCCAGCGCGAGCATGCCCACACCTGCGAGCGGACCGCTGCCGAGCCGGAAGATGCCGCGGTCCTCGCTCGGGAAGTACTTGAGCGCGCCTACCGCGCCTGTGGCGGCGAAGCGCGCCCGCACCCGGTGTCGCAGTCCCACGGTGAACGTGGCCGTACTGAGCCGGCCGAGGTCGGTCGTGGACCCGCCCGCATCGCGACGCACCAGCTGGCTGCTCGAGCCGTCGAGCATGGCCTGGACCGCCCACCCGCGCTGGAGCGGCGCGACGACGGTGCACGCGAGCGCCGGCGCGAGTGCCGGCCGGACGGCGAACGGCGTGACGATGGAATCGTGAACCAGGGCGGAGCTGTAACGGACGCCGGCCGAGATCCGGACGGACAACTGGGCGTCGAGGGGAACCGCCCATCCCGCGAGGGCCGCGGCGATCAGCAGCCCCTCGCGGACCGCCCGACCGCCTGACCGCCCGACCGCCATGTTACGCAGTCAGCGGATCCGGATGATCTGGAGCCGCGGCGCGATCGTGGCGCGGAGCGCGTTGTTGGCGGGATCGCTGAACAAGAGCGTGAATCCCGCGGCGCTCGGCCCCTGCATCGCGCGGACGTAGACACCCGAGCCCGCCTTCAGCACGCCGGCGACGCTCACCTGCGCGCCCCCCGACGCGGTGGGGACGAGCGGGTACACCAACGGGAACTGCGGGGGGAACTGCCCGTGCAGCGACGCGAACGTGGTGCGGAACCGCCAGCTCGCGTAAGTGAGCTCCGGTCGCGGCGTGAAGCCCGGAAGGTCGGACACCCAGTTGGCGAGCGCCCAGCGCCCGGCTGTGCTGTCGAAGGCGCGCCCCGTTTGCACGGTGACGTTCATCGTTCCAGTGAGCGAGGTCTGCACCAGCTTCCGCGCGATCGGCGCTCCGAATTGATCGGCGAGATAGCGTGTGAACAGCCAGCCCGCGCCGACGTCGGAGAGATCCTGGTCCGTGGGCGTCACGAGAAAGTGCGTACCCGGCGCCAGGAGGTATTGGCCCGCGTCGTAGAGTTCGTCGATTACGTAACTCCTGAAGGTCGCGCTGTCGCTCGGGCTCCCGGGCAGAAAGCTTCGCCCGCCGAGCTCCTCCGCGTATTTCGACAGTCCTTCGTCGAGCCACGTATCGTCGCCGATTCCATGATTCACGAGGACGTGCTGGTTGTAGTTGATCATGTGCTGCAGCTCGTGGAGCAGCGTGGGGGGAAGGATCCGCTTGACGTCTGATGCTCTGTGTGCGCAGCTGAGCGTCCCCAACGAGTCGCCCACGAGCGTGTACATGATCTCGCCATCGTTGTATTGCGGCGCGAACGCGGGGTCGATGTCGGCCGGAAAAAAGAATCCCGCCACGTAGCCGGAGGAGGCGCATTGCGCCTGCGTCACGAGGCGGTTGACGGTCGGCGTCATGAGCGCGATCACGACGCCGTTCGAGTCGATGTCCGATTCCCGCGCGAACGCGGTCGTGTCGACCCGGTACACGTGGACCTCGAAGATCTGAAACAGGCTGTCGATGTCCGCCGAATCGAGCCCGCCCGCCGGGGCCGTGTTATCGACGTAGATGGCCACGTGGCCCCCCACCGCGCGGGCGGTGGCGGTCACCGTCTGGAAGCTGCTGCACGTGAGGGTGGCACACACTTGGAAGTTGCGCGTGCTCCCAACGGTTGGGGGCGCCATCGCGAGTCGGGCCGGGGTGGGCGACCGGTTCCACGCGGGGGGCACCGCGAAATTCCGCGCGCGTGCGGACGCCCGGAGGAACTGATCGAACTGCATCGCCAGTACGCCGCGACGGCTCGACGGGGCGGGCAGCGGCCCCGCGACGGCCGCCGCGATCGCCCCACCGCCCCGCAGTTGAAAGCGGGCACTGTCCCCGGGACTGCCGCCGGCGGCCTGGGCGACGATGAGGTACTCGGCGGAATCGGTGCCCGACGCGTTGGCCGGGAACGCCACGCATCCGGCGTTCGAGCCGGGATTGACGAGGGCGTACGCCCCCACCGCCAGCGTCACCGGCGTGGCCTGGGCCGAGCTACACGTCGCGACTGAGCTCGTCGAGTTGCCGCACGCCGCCCCGAGACCCGCGGCGAGCGCCGACCAGATGATCCGCCGGATTGTGTGTTGGACCGCCATGTTGCTCCTCTCGAACCGAGCCTCGTTGTCAGACTCAGAACTCTACGTCGCCCGCACGACCACGAAAATGCTCACGATGACCAAGAGCAATCCACAGGCACACACGATCGCCGCGCCCGTCGGCAAATCTAGCTGATACGAGGCCCACAGTCCCAACAAGCTCGCTGCCGTGGCTGTCCCGAACCCTATCGCCAACCGCCCGATCCATCGCTGCGCCAGCATCACCCCACAGACGGCGGGCACAATCAAGTACGCAAACGTGAGGAGCACACCCGCCACGCGCACAAAACTCACGACGACCAGCGCAAATGCCGCATAGAACAGGAAGTCCCACAGCCGCACGTGCAATCCCTGCGCGTAGGCCTGTTCTGGCTCGGATGAAATCAAGGCAAAGCGCCTGTGGAAGGCGGCGTAGAACCCAGCCAGCACCGCGAAGAGCGCTGCGCGCTGGCCGACTTCGGCGCGGGTCACGTTGAGAATATCGCCGGTCAACAGGTGCTCGAGCTCCTCTTTTCCCCCCGCCACTCTGCTCAGCAGCAAGATCACTCCCGCCGCGGCGACCACGAACGTGATGCCGATGATCGCTTCTTGCGGGACCTGCCGTTTCTCGCTGCTCCGGGACCAGCTGAAGAGCGCCGCGGCCGCAAACGTCACGCCGAGCGAAATCCAGAACGTGGTGCGGGCCTCGAACTGGTAGCCCATGATCAACGCCACGCAGGTGCCCAAGGTCGCGACTTGGGCCAGCGCCAGGTCCACGAAAATCACCTCGCGCTTCACCACATGCAGTCCGAGATAGACCAGGAGCGGCGGAAGGATCAGGCACGCCGCCAACGGCCATTTCATTACCGCCCAGAGGACCTGGAAATCCATCTGCATCATGTCTTCTCCGCGAAGGCGGTCGCCAGCGTACGCACGATGTAATCCATCAGGTCGAAATACGTGTCGGTCTTCACGACGGCGCCGGGCTGCTGCGGAATATCCAACACCGCCGCATCGGTCTGACGCGCCACCGTTTCGGCCGTCTTCCGATTCTGGAAGGGCTGGACGAGAATCACGCGCGCCTTCTCCGCCTTCATCTTCTCGATCACCTTCGCCAGGTGCGCGGGTGACGGTGCGATGCCGGGTTTGGGCTCGAGGGTCTCGACCACATCCAGGTTGAACCGCTCCGCCAGATAGACGAAATCGTTGTGGTAGGTCACGATCTTCACGCCGCGATACGGCGCGAGTTGCTTTTGCCACTCCGCCAGCTTCATGTCGAGCGTGGCGTTGAACTTCTTGAGGTTGGCTTTGAAAAGCTCGGCATGCGCAGGGTCGACCTGCCCCAGATGGTCGGCGATCTGCGCGACGATCAATCTGACGTTGACCGGATCGATCAGAAAATGCGGATTCCCGAGCGCGTGTACATCGCCCCGGGAACGATCCAAGGTGGAGGGCACTTCGAGCAACGTCACTCCTTGAGACGCGGAGACCCGTCCCGGCGCGCCGGTCGCAATTTTGTCGTTGCGCGCACTCTCGAGCAGCGGTGGCAGCCAGCCGATCTCGAGCTCGGC
>JBGPIJ010000126.1:0-8573 GCA_041484865.1 Gemmatimonadota bacterium | reverse complement strand
ATTTCCGCGGTGAGGAGCCGCCCGGTGTCGAGCACGAGCATCACGTGCTGGCGCTGCTCGGATTGAAACTGCCGCGCGATCACCTTGCCACGCCGCGCGGTGGCCTTCCAGTCGACGTGGCGGACGTCGTCCCCTGGCACCCATTCCCGCAGCGACTCGAAGAGGCGCCCCTCCCCCAGCCGGCGCACGGACCAGAGCCCGGGGTCGCGGCGCCGCGCCGCGCCGACGGCGCGCAACCGCGCGGACGCGGATGCCGGGTACACCGTGATCTCCCAGGGGAGCGGTTTCCACGCGCGGCGCACACCCAGGCCCCACGGTCCGGCGCTGTCGATGATGAACGCGAGCGGCGCCGGCGCCGCTTCGAGCCGAGCGCGACCGCGCCGTACTGCGACGAGCGGGAGGGTCTCGCGCGCTTCGCCGTGCGCCGCGACAGTCACCGCGCGCGGCGGCTCGGGGCCGCCAAGGATCTCAGGCCGGACCTCCCGCACCCGGAGGCGCGCGGCGCGAGAGGAGCGGTTGGTCCAACGGTAGGTTACCTCCCCCCCGCGACCGACCGAGAGCGCGGCCGGTGCGTCGCGCGCGACACCGAGCGCGGGAGCCGTGGGGCTGACGGCGCGGGCCGCATCGAGCCAAATGAGCAGCAGGAGAATCGCGTCCGCGGCGAGCAGCAGATCGAGCGCGCCCGAAATCCAGAAGCCGAAGACGCCGACGAGGGACAGCACCGCCCCGGTCCACAGCGCGCGCTCGGTAGGGAGAATCACGCCGTAGGCGCTTCGGTCTGATCGAGCAGCACGCGCAGGGCTGCGTCGGGCGTCACGCCTTCGAGCTCGAGCTCCGGCGCGACGGCGATGCGATGTCGCAACACGGCGGGGGCGAGACGCTTCACGTCATCAGGGATCACGTACTCGCGCTCGTCGAGCAGCGCGGCGGCGCGCGCCGCCTTGAACAACGCCACGCTCGCTCGCGGGCTCGCACCCAGCGTCAGCGCGGCGGCATCGCGCGTGGACCGGACGATCGCCGTGATGTAGCGGACGATCTGCGGCTCCACCCGCACCGCGTCGACGGCGCGGCGCAACCGCTCGAGGACGGTGGCGTCCGCGACCGGCGCGACGCCGTACGTTGCGGGCCGGTCGGCTTCGAAACCCTCCACGTAGCGGGTCAGGATCGCCTGCTCGAGCGCCGCCGTGGGATACCCGATCAGGATCTTCATCATGAAGCGATCCAGCTCGGCCTCGGGGAGTGGATACGTCCCTTCGAACTCGACCGGGTTCTGGGTCGCGAACACCGTGAACGTATCGGAGAGTGCGTGGGCCGTCCCGTCGGCGGTCACCGTCCGCTCCTGCATCGCCTCGAGCAGCGCGGCCTGGGTCTTTGCCGGGGCGCGGTTGATCTCGTCGGCCAACACGAGATCGGCGAAGAGCGGTCCGGGACGAAACGCGAACTCGTGCGTCCCCGACAGGAGCGAGACGCCCGTGATGTCGGCGGGCATCAGGTCGGGGGTGAACTGAATGCGCTGGAACCGGACGTCGAGCGCGAGGGCCAGCGTCCGGACGAGCAGTGTCTTCGCGGTTCCCGGCACGCCCTCGAGCAGCACGTGACCGCGCGCCAGCAGGCAGACGAGCGCTGCCCGCGTCGCCTCCTCCTGGCCGAGCACCACCGACTGCAGCGCCTCTAAGATCCGTCGCGCGTCGTGCGCGGGCGAAGCTCCTCCCACACGTCCTCCACGGCTTGGGAGGCGCCGAGCAAGCGCTCGGCGCCTTCGGGTTCACTGACGGTGTTCATCGACCGCTGAAGGCGTCGCACGGCCTCGCGACCCCGGGGCGTCGCGACGCCGAGCTCGAGCGTCGCGAGCCATTGCCGCTCCCCTCCCGCGATCCCGCGGCCGCCCGGCGTCAATCGACGCCGCAGCCCCGCGATCGTGAGCTGAATGGCGGTATCCACGCCGTGGGCCCCTTCCAGTCCCGCGGCCAGCGCGTCGAGATGCTCGAGCGCCGAGCGGCGGCGGCGCTCGATCACGGAACGAGCGGGGCCAAATCGCACGGCGGCAACGGCCAGCGCGAGGACGACGACGCCCACAACCTGTAGAATCGCCCAGCCGGCCGGCGACCCGACGAGCCACGCGAACGTGGCGCCGGCGAGCGACACGGAGTCCCCGAATCCCTGATGGTACTCGTCCCACACGATCGTCCCGGGCGGCTTCGCGACGAGCAGCGGCACGATGAAGTCCGGCGCGTGCCCGGAGCGCCACGCCCGGTTGCGGAGATAGCCGGCATCGGACAATAGGGTCACCGCGCCGCCTCCCCGGTACCGGAGCGATATCGCCACGGGCCGCCCGTCCCGGGTGGCGAGCAGCGTGTCCACGCGGGCGGGCTCGAGCGGCCGGCACTCGACCCCCGCAGCACCCGCCCGCAAGACGTTGCGAACGGGGGGCAAGGACAACCCGGAGCGCGACGGGCGAACGCGGATCGTGTCCCTGAGGAACGGACTGGGCGAACGCCCGGTATCCCAGCCGACGCAGCGCGTAATACCGCCGCCGTGACCGGCGCTGAGCACCGCCCCTCCCCCGCGAACGAATCGCGTCACCTGCACGAGCTCGGAGGGAAGGAGCGGAATCACCGGTTCGAGCACCACGAGCACCGCGGGACGGGGCCCCGCCGGACGGGCGAAATCGATCAGCGGCGTGCGCCGGCGCTCGACGCTCACGTGCAGGCGGGCGAGAACGGCGTAGGGCGCACTGCTCCCCGCCGGTCCGGTCACGAGCGTTGATGCCCGCTCGTCCGAGTCCGGCCCGCTGGTCGCGTCCCGGCGCCCGGCCCAGAGCGCGACGCCCAGGGCCGCACACAGCAGCGCCACGAGGCCAAGCTCAAGCCGGTGCGACATGCCGGCTCGGGATCTCGGCCTCGGCGGCGAACTCACGGTAGCACCGCTCGTCGCAGGGGACCCCGCCGAAGAGATGTCCGTACAATCGCCCGACGAGCGCGACGAGCGTGGCGCGCCCCGACCCGTCGAGTCGCGCTTCGCGGGCGTATTCCGCGGGTGTCTTCGAGGGATGAAACGTGAGCGCCCGGCGCTCGTCGAGCTCGAGCACGACGGCGACGAACCGATGCGCCAGGGCCTCGCTGTAGCGGCCGGCGCGCGCCAGCGCCTCGGCCTGCGCCCGGTGAGTGCCCGCGTCCGTCGGCCCGGCGCCGGGAACCGCGCCGGCGCGCCCGGGCGTGCGCGCGGTCGGGCGGGTGATGCGCCACACCACGTAGCTCACGTGGACGAGCAGCGCGAACAGGATCACGCCGAGCGCCCAGAGAAATACCGTGTAGCCGGTGGAGTGGTGCTGACGGGCGCGCTCGATCCAATCGAGGAATCGGCCGATCAGCTGTTGCAGCCACAGCAAGGGCGTATCCTCGGGGCCCCACCGATACTCCGGGCGGGCGAACACCTCGGAGATGGCGCGCCGCAGCGAGTCCGGTGACACGGCCTGGGCGGCGACGGGCGGCGTGAACGTCAGACGATCCCCAGCTCCTCACCGAGCATCTGGAGGTCGAACGCCTCGCGCCGCACCCGCAGATCGTAATACATCAGGGTGATCACGGCGGCGATCACAGGTGTCAGAATCAGGGGAAGCGCGAACCCGAGCGCTGTGATGGCGAACCCGAGCGCGGGCAGAGTGGAGGCGAATGCGCCGCCGATGCTACGGAGGACCAGCGAGGGCAGCGTATTGGCCAGCAGCAGAGAGATCAGGCTGAGGCCCAGGACCTTCAGCTTGAAGCCGCGCGTGAGCGCCCACGAGCGGCCAAACGCGTCGAACGAGCTGGTGAGGTCCTCGAGGACGACGACCGGTGTCGTCACGCCGTAGCCGCACAGCACGAACGTCCCGAACCAGATCCCGGCGACGACCGGCGCGATGACCAGGAGGACGCCCCCGGCCGGGCTTACTCGCGCGAGCCCGACCGCGATCGTCACGACGGCGATCGTGCCGATGCCGACCAGCATCACCACGACGCCCTTCCCGAACCCCACCCCGATGAGTGATCCCAGCTTCGAAACCCCGAGCGACAGCGCGTCCCGCAGCCGCGGCGTCCGGCCCAGATACGCGTCCGAGATGACCCGAATCGTCCCCGCCGTCAGCACGAGGCTCCCCAGATAGTAGAGCACGCCCAGGACGGCGACCAGCAGGACGTCGTGGAGGCTGGGCCGTCGGGTCAAGAACAGCAAGAACCGCGTTCCCAGGTACACGAGGAGCACGAAGGGGATCGAGAGCGTAATGGCGGAGAGCCGCAGGAACAGCCCGAAATGGCGTCGATAGATTGTGAGGGAACCATCGAGGATCTCGCCGAAGTCCATGGGTCGAATGTCCGCCATCTGCGACTCGCCCCCACCGTAGGATCGCGATAAGATGTCCCGGTGAACGCCCCCGCGCGAGAGCCAGCGGCCGCACTCACGTTGCGCCGGCAGCTCGGGATCGAAACGCCCGAGCACGTGGCGGTGCACGTCGAGCTCGCGGATCTCGGGTCCCGATCCGCCGCCGTGCTGGTCGACACCGTCGTAGCGTCCCTGGGTGTGATACTGCTCCTGGCCGTGCCCGCGCTGCTGCTCGGAGTCGCGAGGACGGGCGAGCACCTCACGACCTGGGTGCTCGCGCTCATGGCGCTGCTCGGCACGTTCGCGTTCCTCGGCTACTTCGTGCTGCTCGAAGCGTTGAACGGTGGGCGCACGCTCGGCAAGCAGCTGCTCGGCATTCGCGTCATCATGGATACCGGTCAGCGGGCGACCCCGACCGCGGTCGTGATCCGCAACCTGTTCCGGCTGTTGGACTGCTACTTCCCTTTGCTCCCCGCCATTCCCGGTCTCGCAATGGTGTTCCTCCAGCCGCGTCATCAACGCCTGGGCGATCTGGTGGCGGGTACGATCGTCGTGCGCGACCGCGCGCTCGAATGGGGCCTGGGTCCCGCGGCGGCCCCGCCCGAAGCGGGGCTCGAGCTCGGGCCGCCCACGCTCTCGGACGGCGAATTCCGTCTGCTCGACCGCTTCCTCGCGCGGGGGGCGAGCCTCGACCCCGCCGCCCGCGCCCGGCTCGCGGCTGAGCTCGAACGACGCTTCCAGGACCGACTCCAGCGCCGCACCGGGAACCTGGACGCCGATCTTGCCGAGCTGCACGCGGCGGAGGAGGGTCGGCGTCGCGGCCGGTTCGCGACCCGGTCGGTCGGCCTCGGGCGCACGACGATCACGGGGGAGCGCTTCGTCGCGAGCAAACGGGAGGCCTGGGCGGCGTTCCACACCCTCGCCCGCCGTATCGAGGACAGCGGTCTGCGCGCGCTTGCCCCGGCCGAGATTCCCGGGTTCGCCGCCCGGTACCGCGGCGTGGCGGCGGATCTGGCGCGGGCCCGGACCTACCACGTGGATCCCGGAGTGATCGAATACCTCGAGCGGGTAGTCAGCGCCGGGCACAACGCGCTCTACCGGGCGCGGGGCCGCGAGCGCACGCCGGTACTGCGGTATCTCGTGCGCGACTTTCCGGGCGCCGTCGTCCAGTCCCGCCGGTTCGTGTTGGCCGCCGCGCTCCTCCTGGGCGGGCCGGCACTCATCGGCTACCGGATGATCCGCGCGCAGCCATCGCTGGGCATCGAGCTGATGCCGCTCATGGTGAGTCGCGCCGAGCAGGCGGCGGAGAATCAGGCGCGGGGCGTGGGCTACGCCCAGCAGCGCGAGCGTGACCTGCCGCTCATCGCTTCGGCGATCATTTCAAACAACATCCTCGTGTCGCTCTGGACCTTCGTGGGCGGGCTGCTCGCCGGCACGCTAACCGTGTGGCTCCTGGTCATGAACGGGCTCATGCTCGGCATGGGCTTCGGGCTCTTCGCCAACTACCACGCCGCCGGTTACCTGGGGACGTTCATCGCCGGTCATGGCGTGCTCGAGCTGACGGCGATCTGCATCGCGGCCGGCGCCGGATTTCGCGTGGCGGGCGCGCTCATTGCCCCGGGCGATCGGACACGCCGGGACTCACTGATCGTCGAGGGAAGGATCGCGGCCCGGATGATCGGAGCCGTCGTCACCCTGCTGGCGATCGCGGGGACGATCGAGGGGTTGCTCTCAGCGAGCGACGCGCCGGCCCCCTACAAGTACGTGGCGAGTGGGGCGAGCGTCCTGTTCCTCTTTCTCTACTTCGCTAACGGGGCGCCTTAGCGGCAGGGGCCGGTGCTGCCGCGTCACACACTGATGTCGTGCAGGATCTCGCGCATCCTGCGCGCCAGACTCTCGATCTGTTTCAAGCCCTCGAGGGTTTCCGCGTTGTGCCGCCCGGGGTCGAGCAGCAGCAGCTGGGTCTCCGCGAGCAGCGCGGCGAGGGGATTCGAGAGATCATGCCGCACCTTCCGTATCGCGATCAGGGTCGGGTCCGCCTGCTCAGCCGGCTCCGGTTGCCCCATCAAAGCAGCGAACGATAGAGATCGCGCAGATGGTGTTCTCGAAGGTCTCGCACGGACTGCCACAAGTCCGGTTCCGAGGTCGCGCAGAAGATCTCCGCCGTCGAGCGCTCCGCCTCGGTATCCGGGGCGCCGTAAAGAATGCGGCCCCGCCAGATGCCGTCCTCCGTGCGGCGCACGAGGAGACGTATGGCGATGAGTTGTCCGTCGAATCGGATAGGGGGGAGATCGTGAACGACAGCGTCGTTTGGCTCGGGGCTGCTGTAGCGCGCCGGCTGTGATGGCATGCGGTGCCTAAGGCTCGTTTGGGCAAAGATAAGGGACTCGTTCACTTACGCAATACTGGAGAACAGCAGAGGCGTTGTCGGGAGAGCGAAGGCACCGCCTTTGCCTTCCCGGCACCGCCTTTGGGGCTCTCCCGACACCGCCTTTAGATTCGGAAAGGCACCGGCGCGAACGTGATCGCGAAGAGGACGAAACTCGCCCAGGCGAGAGACCGGCGGGACGACGGCAGCGGCCGGTAGGCGTCGAGCACCGGCGGGTGGCCGAGTCGACCGCGGGACAGCACCAGCACGAGTACTCCCCACACGAGCCAGCCGGTCCAAGACCAGCTGAGGGCTACGATCAGGAGCCAGAACGTCCTCGCGATACGAGAATGCCAGCGCGGGAGGACGGCGTACAGAATGTGTCCGCCGTCGAGCTGCGAGATCGGCAGCAGATTGAGCATGGTGACGAACATGCCAAACCACCCGGCGAAGGCGAGCGGATGGAGCAACACGGTAGACGCGCCGGGGTGCGCCAGATGGCGCAGTGCGAGCGTGGCGAGCGAATCCCCGAGCCCGTAGTCGACGCCTCCAATCGCGACGAGCATGCCGCTGATCGCGCCGTGGCCGGCTAACGGATGGCTCCAGGTGAGGCCGAGCCACAGCACCGGCGCCGCTACAGCGAATCCCGCCAGCGGACCCGCCGCGCCGACGTCGAGCAGCTGGCGCCGATCGGTGAGGATCGAGCGCAAGCGGATGAAGGCGCCCATCGTGCCGATGAAGGTCCACGGGAAGGGCGGGACCGGAATGAAGTAGGGCGGCGAGACGTCGACCTCGTAGAATCGCGCGGTGACATAATGGCCCAGCTCATGGCACAGCAGGATGGCGAGGAGGGGAACAGAAAACACGAGCCCGGCCGGCAATGCCCGCGCGAGATCGAGAGGCGCGGGATATGCTCCATTCACGATGTCGATCAGGATATCCACGGGGAGCGCTCCGGCCAGTATGGCGCCGGCGAAGGTCGTGGTGAGGAGGGTCGCCATGAACAGGGCGACGTGCAGCGGCCACCGCTCCCGCCGCGGGCGGCCCAGGCGGCGCGTGAGGATCAGGTGGCGACCGTTCCCCTCGGTCGACCAGTAGTGGCGTCCCGGCCATTCACCGAGCGCGCCCGTCAATTCGGGAGACGGAGGCGCGTGCTCGGGATGTACAAGCGCATCAACGACTTCGCGATCTGGGAGGAGCGTGGTACGCCACGCTACCAGGTACCGAGTGAGGTTCACGAACGCTCTTGACTGAAACTGTGGCGTAACCTACTATAGACCGCTCGCACCCCTGCACATTCCCTAGTTCTCACTTTCGACGCGCTCACTCCCCCAATTCCGGGGTCCGCCCGCCGTAGCGTTTATAACGGAGCCAACGCACACGTGGATATCGCGGAACTCAAGAAGAAATCCGTCGCGGAGCTGCACGCGATGGCCGAGACTTTGAACATCACCAACTACTCGGGCCTTCGCAAGCAGGACCTGATATTCCGGATCGAGCAGTCGCTGCTCGACTCGGACACGGTCCTGCGCGGCGAGGGTGTCCTCGAGATCCTGCCCGAAGGCTACGGGTTCCTCCGCAGTCCGGATTGGAACTACCTGTACGGTCCCGACGACATCTACGTGTCACCGAGCCAGATCAAGCGTTTCGATTTGCGCACCGGCGACACGATCATGGGCCAGGTGCGGCCGCCCAAAGAGGGCGAGCGCTATCTCGCGCTGCTCAAGGTCGAGGTGGTGAACGGCGACGAGCCTGAGAAGGCGAAGCACCGCGTCGCGTTCGACAACTTGCGACCCCGCTACCCCGAGGAGCGCATCCGGCTCGAGCGCAAGGACGGCGAGCTGTCCAT
>JBGPIJ010000125.1:0-8580 GCA_041484865.1 Gemmatimonadota bacterium | reverse complement strand
GCCCATTCGAAGCTCGCGCGCGCCGATGCGAACACGAGATCGCACGCCATGGCGATACCGAGCCCGCCCGCCGCCGCCATGCCGTCCACCGCCGCGATGAACGGCTTCGGCGCCGGCTTGTTCTCCGAGATCGCGCTGTGGATGTACTCGAGTATCTGCTTGAAGCTCTCCCCGAACCCCAGCTCCGGGCCGACCGGCTCGGGCTGGAGATAGCCGAAGTCGCGCTCGTCCCCCTGCCCCCGGATGTACTTCAGGTCGGCCCCGCTGCAGAACACGCCGCCCGCGCCGGTGATCACGACGCAGCGGACGCCCTCGTCGCGCGCGAACTGCAGGCCGGCCTTGCGGAAGTCCTGGGCGGTCGCGACGTCGAGCGAGTTGAACCGCTCGAGCCGATCGATGGTGATGATCCCGACCGCGCCGTCCCTATTCATGCGGATGTGTTCCATCACGCCACCGATCCCTTCGGGCGCACGGGGTAGCGGATCGCGCTGCCCGCCGTCAGCATATCCGGGGCAGGGGCTCGCCCTCCGGCTCCGCCATGAGGCGGCGACCGACGCCGGTATAGAGCACGACGCGGCCGGCGTGCTCCGCGCTGCACGTCCCGACGATCGCGGCGGCCCTCCCGCGAGGATGCGCGCGCACAGCGGCGAGCACGGCGTCCGCCACGTCGGGCCGCACCCCCAGCAGGGCTTTGCCTTCATTGGCGATGTGGAACGGGTCGAGGCCCAACATCTCGGCCGCCGAGCGGACCACGGGCGTAATGGGAACGTGCGGCTCTTCGATCACGATGCCGACGCCGCTCTTCTCGGCCATCTCATGCAGGGCGCTCGCGACGCCGCCGCGCGTGGGGTCTTTCATCGCCGTGACGCCGTTGGGGGCGGCGGCAAGAGCGCTCCGGATCAGCGCGTTGATCGGAGCGACGTCGGACTCGAGGGCCGTGTCGACCTCGAGGCTGTGGCGCTTGGCCATGAGGGCAATCCCGTGATCGCCGATCGTGCCCGTCAGGATGATGCGGTTGCCCGGCTCGAGTCCTCGGTCGGGCACCACGGCGTCCGTGAGGGCCACGCCGGTCGTGTTGATCACGATCCCGTCCAGCTCCCCGCGGCCCATCACCTTCGTGTCGCCCGTGACGATCGTGACGCCGGCCTCGCGACAGGTGGCGAGCATGGATTGCTGGATCCGCTCGAGATCCGCGCGTCGGAAGCCTTCCTCCAGGATGATCGCGCAGGTGAGGCCAAGCGGCTCCGTCGCGCCCATCATGGCGAGGTCGTTCACCGTCCCGGCGATCGCGAGCCGGCCGATGTCACCGCCCGGGAAGAAGATCGGGTGCACGACGTGCGAGTCGGTGGTGACGACGAGCCACCGGTCGCCGACGCGCAACGCCGCGCCGTCGTCCATGGCGGCGAGCCCGATGCCGTCGACCGGCTGCTCGAGGAACCCCGCGGCCAGCGTGTCATGAATCAGCGTGCGCATGGCCCGGCCGCCCGCGCCGTGCTTCAGGCCGACGACCGCGTCGCGCGCGAATGGCGCCGCGCCCGCCTTCATAGGGGCGCTCATAGATCGGGATGCCCGCCGTACTGATGCCAGATCCGGCACGTTCCCTCGCTCGATACCATGCACGCGCCGACCGGCGTATCGGGCTTGCATTCTTTGCCGAACAGGGGACAGTGACTCGGCGACGCGATCCCCGCCATGATGTCGCCGCAGATGCAGACCTGGGTGAGCGTCGACGGCGCGTGGTCCCACAGCCGCTTCACGTCGATGCGGAACTTCCTCCGGGTGTCTACGTGGGCGAACTCGTCGCGCAGCCGGAGATTGCCGTTGGGCACGTGGGCGATGCCGCGCCAGCGCCCGCCCATGGTGCGGAACACGCGCCATAACTGCCGCTGCGCGTTCTCATTGCCCCGGGCCGTGACACAGCGCGGAAACATGTTTTCAACCCGCGGGGTGCCGTCGCGCACCAGCTCGACGAGCTTTACGAGTCCGGCGAGGATATCGAGCGGCTCGAATCCCGCGACGACCACCGGAATCCTGTGCCGCTCCACGAAGCGCTCGAAGATCGCCGATCCCGTGATGGTGGCGGCGTGTCCAGCCGCGAGAAACCCTTCCACCTTCGTGCCCGGCATCTCCGCTACGATCTCCATCACGGGCGGGATGTACTTGTGCGCCGAGAGCACGGAGAAATTCGACGGCGGGTCGGCGAGCACCACCGCGGCAGTGGCGACCGCCGTGGTCTCGAACCCGCTCGCGAAGAACACGACCTCTTCCGTGGTGTCGCGCGCCAGCTCCACCGCTTCGGCGGCGCTGTACACGACGTCGAGCCGGGCACCGGCGGACTGCGCGTCCGCGAGGGACTGCGACGTGCCGGGGACCTTGAGCATGTCCCCGTAGGTCGCGATCCGCACGCCGTCCTGCGCCAGCACCACGGCCTCGTCGACTTCCGGCACGTCGGTCACGCACACGGGGCAGCCCGGCCCCATGATCACGTTCAGCGTCTTCGGCAGGATGGACCGCAGGCCGAACTTCGCGATCGCCTGCTCGTGACTCCCGCAGACGTGCATCACGGAGACTGGGTCCCGCCCAACCTCGCGGCTCACCTTGTCGAGCGCCTGCGCCAGGGCCTGCGCCTTGGCGGGATCGCGAAACTTGAGCTCCCCGGCCGACTGGCTCAGCACCGCCTCAGGCACGGGCGTCTCCCGGCGGAGCCCCGCCGGGCCGGGCCGCGGCGATTTCGCCGCGCACGTCGGCCGCCATCATGTCGCCCTCGGCTTCCTTCAGCAGCAGCTCGTACAGCGCGAGCGTCTCCTGGATTTCGCCCGCCGGGATCTTCCGGATCGCGAATCCTACGTGGTTCAGGATGTAGTCGCCGGGACCCACCGGCTCGTCGATGACGTCGAGCCGGGTCTCACGACGCACACCCCAGAAGTCTACAGTCGCGAGCTGGCCGTGCACTGCGACGACTCGCCCAGGCACTCCGAGACACATGGTTACCTCCCGAGCATCGCGGCACCGATGGCCGCTTGTCCGTAGCTCACCGCCCCGTCGTTCGGCCCGAGCCGCTCGGGCACGAGCACCCGGAGTCCCTGCGCTTCGAGTCGGGCGCGCGTCGAGACCAAGAGACGCGCATTCTGAAAGCATCCGCCACCAAGTGCGACGACCCGCGTCCCCGCCGCGGCGGCGGCGCGGCGCGCGATCTCGGACGTCGCCGCGGCCACGCTCTCGTGAAACGCCGCCGCCAGGTGCGCGACGCCGACGCCGGTCAGGCGCAGCTCGCCCAGAGCCACGAGCAGCGGCACGGGATCGAGGACCCACTGGCCGTCTCCGCTCTCCACGATCGGGAACGGCAGGGGCTCGCCCGCCCGCTGCCCAGCCAACGCTTCCAGCTCCATCGCGGCCTGACCTTCGTACTGCGCGAGGCGACGCACACCAAGAATCGCCGCCGCCGCGTCGAACAAACGACCCATGGACGATGCCAGCGGAGCGTTGAGCCGCGCGGCGATCTGCTGGCCGGCGAGCGAGCGTTCGCGATCCGGGACCGTCTCGAACGCGGCCGCGAACGCGCTCGCCGCGCCGGGATCGAGCGACAGATACCCGAGCGCGGCGCGCCACGGGCTCCGCACCGCACGGTCGCCCCCGGGCAGCGGGGCGTAGCGCAGCTGCCCCACGCGGCGGTAGTGGACGAGATCGGCGACCAGAATCTCCGCCCCCCAGACGTGGCCGTCGTCACCGTAACCCGTGCCGTCGTAGGCGACGCCGACCGCCGGCTCCGTGACGCCGTGCTCCGCGAGCACCGCGGCAATGTGGGCGTGATGGTGTTGGACCGGGATGACCCGCTCGAGCCCCAGCTCATCCGCGATGCGCGTGGAGAGATAGCCGGGATGCAGGTCCCGAATCGCGACACGGGGATCGATGCGGAACAGCCGGCGATACGCTTCGAGCGTGGCCTGAAAGTGCTCGAGGGTTTCCAGGTTCTCGAGGTCGCCGACGTGCTGGCTGACGAACGCCCGCCGCTCATGCACCAGTGCGAACGTATTCTTGAGATGCGGGCCGACGGCGACCAGCGGCACCGGGCTCGCCAGCGGCAGCGCCACCGGGAGCGGCGCGTACCCGCGAGCGCGACGCAGGAACACCCGCGCGCCACCGGCGACGCGCACCACCGAGTCGTCGTAGCGCGCGACGATCTCGCGGTCGTGCAGGAGGAACCCATCCGCGATGCCGGCGAGCCGTTGCCGCGCCTCGATGTTCCCCGTCGCAATGGGCGCCTCGCTCGCGTTCCCGCTCGTCATGACGAGGGGACGCTCCGCCGCTTCGAGCAAAAGATGATGGAGGGGGGTGTACGCCAGCATCACGCCGATCGTGTCGAGACCCGGCACGACGGACGGAGCCAGCACGGCGTCGCCACGGCGGCCGAGCAGCACGATCGGGCGCTCCCGCGACGTGAGCATCTCTTCCTCCGCCCAGCTCACCTCCGCGAGTGCCCGCGCCGCGCCGACGTCCCGCACCATGACGGCGAGCGGTTTGGCCTCGCGATCCTTGCGCGCCCGCAGGCGCGCCACCGCCGCCTCATTCGTGGCGTCGACCGCCAGGTGGAACCCGCCGAGCCCCCGCACCGCGACGATTCGGCCCGCCGCGAGCAGGCGGGCCGCCGCGGCGATCGGATCATGCCCGCCCGCCCCGGGCGCGCCCTCTCGGACCTCGAGCCATACCTTCGGCCCGCACGCGGGACAGCTGTTCGTCTCCGAGTGATAGCGCCGGCTCTCGGGGCTCTCGTACTCGCGCCGGCAATCCTCACACTGCGTGAATGCCCGCATGCTGGTCCGCGCGCGGTCGTACGGCATCGCTTCGATCACGGTGTAGCGCGGTCCGCAGTCCGTGCACGTGATGAAGGGATAGCGGTAGCGGCGGTTCCGCGGGTCGAACAGCTCGGCGTGACATGCGGCACAGAGCGCGGCGTCGGGTGACACCGGCTGGCGTCGCTCCGGGTCGTCCTCGCTCTCGCGAATGGTGAAGGTGACGAGCCCGAGTGGCAGACAGGGCGCGCGCTCCAGGCGCTCGATGCGCGCGAGCGGCGGGGCTTCGGCTCCGAGGTCGCGGACGAACGCCGCCAGGTCTCGGGCGGCGCCTTCGGCGTGGATCTGCACGTCACCGGCGGCGTTCCGCACCCAGCCGTCCACACCGTGCCGCGCCGCCAGCCGGTGGACGAAGGGGCGAAATCCCACTCCCTGCACGACGCCCGTGACCGAAAGCCGCACCGCTTCGCGGCGGGCGGCACGGGTCAGGGACGAGGCGCTCACGCGCTCACCGTCCCGGCCACCTGGGCGCGGAGAAAATCGTACCACGGGTCCATGCCGTGAGGGGTCAACGCCGACGTGAACAGGAACTGCAAGGCGGGATTCACCTGCCGAGCAAACCCGATGGCGCGATCGACGTCGAACGGCACGTGCGGGAGGAGATCCATCTTGTGCAGCACGGCGTACCGTGCCTGCTGAAACATCTTGGGATACTTGACCGGCTTGTCTTCCCCCTCGGTGACCGAGAGGATCACGATCTTCGCATCCTCGCCCAGATCCCACGCGGCGGGGCAGACGAGGTTGCCCACGTTCTCGATGAACAGCAGACGCGTCCGGTCGAGGTCGATCGCGTCGAGCGCCTCCGTAATCTGGCGGGCATCCAGGTGGCAGGCGCCGTTCGTGATCACGGCCTGGACGAGGCGGTCGGTGTGGCGCGCCAGCCGATCGGCGTCGTTCTGCGTCTGGACGTCGCCGGTCACGACGGCGATGTCCAGCTCCTCGCCTACGTCGGCGAGGGTGCGCTCGAGCAACGTCGTTTTGCCGGAGCCGGGGGAAGACACGAGATTGAACGTGCGCACACGCGCGTCCCGCAGCCGGCGGCGCACCTCCGCCGCGAGCGCGTCGTTCCGCGACATGACGCGCTCGCGGACGTCAATCGTTCGGACGGCCATCATCGACCTCGAGGTAGCTCACGCGCAGCACGTCGCCCGGCACACGCGTGATCACCGGCTTCGCGCCCGTGAACGGCGGCCCGGCGAGCAGACTCTCGAGACAAAACTCGAGACTCGAGACTTCGACACCGGCATCGTCCCCCACATCCAGGCCCACGGTCACCACGCGCGCGGCGTCCGCCTGTTGTTCCGCGATGCGGCACACGTCGAGCGCGATGCTCATCTCATGCATGCGTGGCCGCGACTTTCCGCGTGCAGCGATGTCCCCAGGCGTCGAGCACCCGCACTACGGAGAGCACCAGGTCATCGAGCCGGCAGCGGAGCACCTCGCTCAACTCGCTCGACATCTCGACGCGCCCGGGCTGCAGGCCGACCGCCGTGGTGTGCTCCGGCAGCGTCCCGCGCAGCTCGGCGAGCGCCAGGACGTCGCTCAAGTCCACCTGATGCGGCGAAATCTTGGTGGAGAGGTATCGCGGCAGGCGCTGGCGCGTGAGCACCGTCTCCGTACCCGGGGCGGCGCCCGTATCGATCGCGTCGATCAAGAGCACCTTCTCGGCATCCTCGATGATGGGCAGCAGGTTCATCCCCCACGTCCCGCCGTCCACCAGCTCGACGCCCGGCGGCAGGTCCCACGCCTCGCGCAACCGCTCCAGCGCCGCGAGCCCGAGGCCGTCGTCGCCCATGATCGGATTGCCGAGGCCGATTACGACCGTGCCCCGTACCGCTCGATCACTTCGGCTGATCGACATACTTCACGTCGGAACGGACGAAACGCCCCCCGCTCACGATCGACGAAATTGTCCCCGTGCGCTCGAGGATGTCGGCGCGCAGCGCGAGATAGAGATGCACGGGCAGAAAGATCACGAACACCCACGTGATCACGTGGTGGACGAAGTGCACCACCTGGATGCCGCCGAGCAGGGGGACGACCCAGCCGAACAGCGTGTACCAGAGTCCGCCGGGGCGGGACTGACCGTACATGGCGAATCCGGTGACGACCTGCGCGGCGGCGACCGAATACAAAGCCGTGTAGCTCAGCTGTTGCAGCGGATTGTGGCCCAGGTACTGCGGCGCGTCCTCGGGCCGGATCATCAGATAGAACTTGACCTGCTTGAAGAGATTGACCCAATCCTGCTTCATCACGGGGAAGAGCGCGCGCCACCGCTCGAACTCGTTCCCTGCGACCAGCCAGTAGACGCGCACGATTCCCGTCGCGACGAACACACCGGCCGCGGCGAAATGCAGGAATCGCATCCGACCCATCAGGAAGTGACTGCTCGCCTCGCCGCTCGTCATGAAGTACGGCGCCCCGATGTAGAAGCCGGTGATCACGAGCAGGACAATCGAGAGGACCGCCGCCCAGTGCATCGCGCGAATCGGCCATTCCCACAGATAGACCCAGTGGTAATCGCCCGAGGGCGGCGGCACCTTGTGCGCGAGCGAAACGCCACGGGGGGCCTTCATTGGACCCTCACTGACGTGACCAGCTGGCCGGTGGCGTCGAGCACGTGCACGCCGCACGCCATGCATGGGTCGAACGAATGGATGGTGCGCAGGATCTCGATCGGCTGCTCGGGTTTGACCAGCGGATGATGATCCATGAGCGCCGCCTCATACGGACCGGGTTGGCCCTTCGCGTCGCGCGGTGAGCAGTTCCAGGTGCTCGGCACCACGCACTGATAGCGCGAGATCTTCTGATTCTCGATCTGGACCCAGTGGCCGAGCGCCCCGCGCGGCGCGTCGAGATAGCCGTAGCCTTGGGCCTTGGCCGGCCATTTCGATGGTTCCCACCTGTCGCCGTTGAAGGTCTGCGTGTCGCCGCCCTTGATGCGGGCCACGAGCGAGGCGTACCAGTGGGACAGCCGCCGCGACAACAGCACCGTCTCGATGCCGCGCGCCGCCGTCCGGCCGAGCGTCGAGAACAGCGCTGCGGGCCCGACCTGGAGCCGGTCCATCAACTCCTTGACCAGCATGCGCACGTCCTCGTGCCCCGAGCCGTACGCCACCAGCACGCGCGCGAGCGGTCCGACTTCCATCGCGCGGCCCTCGTAGCGTGGCGCTTTCATCCAGCTGTACTTCTTCTCGCCCTGGAGGTATGTCCACGGCGTCTTGGGCCCGGTGTACTTCGCCTTGGTCTCCCCTTCCCACGGATGGAGGCCGGCCTCGTCGCCCTTCGAGTACTCGTACCACGAGCTGTTGATGTACTCCTGCACCTGCTTGTGGTCGTAAGGCCAGACCTTGGTCAAATCCTTGTTGAGGATGATGCCGCGCGGGAAATAGAGCGAGCCGATGTCGCGCACGTCCGCTTCGGGGAACTCGCCGCACGCGAGGTAATTCCCCGTGCCTCCACCGATGCCCGCCCACTCCTTATAGAAGCCGGCGATGGCCATCAGGTCCGGGAAGTACACCTGCTCCACGAACCGCTGGGCGCGGACGATCATGTCGTGGATTTCGCTCAGCCGCGCCGCGTTGATGGTCATCCGGCTTTCGAGATTGATCGCCGACGCCATGCCGCCCACGAGGAAGTTAGGGTGCGGATTCTTGCCCCCGAAGATCGTGTGCAGCCGGATTACGTCGCGCTGCCAGTCGAGCGCCTCGAGGTAATGCGCCACGGCCAG
>JBGPIJ010000124.1:0-8593 GCA_041484865.1 Gemmatimonadota bacterium | reverse complement strand
CTCGCGGATCAGCGCATCGGCTTCGGGCACGTAGCCGAGTAGGTGGACCCGATCCGCCAGGCCGAGCCGCGCGATCTCGGCCTCGAGGTCGCCGCGAAGCTCGCCCTCGCCCGCGCTCAGCCAGTGAAGCGCGGGCGCGAGCATCCGGGGCGCCTGCGCCGCGCGGATCAGCGTGCGCTGGTCTTTGTGCGGGACGAGCGCGGCGACGTTCAGCGCGAGCCGCGTCTCCCGCGGGAGTCCCAGGCGCGCGCGGATGTCGAGCGGCGTCGCGGCTGCCCGCCGCACCTCGTCCGCGTCGATCCCGGAGGGCACGACGGCGATCGTTTGAGGGGCGACGCCGTCCGCCACGACGATGCCGCGGACCGCTTCCGAGATGGCGATAATGCGATCGACCCGGAACCATACGCTCCTGGGCCGCAGGTGGAAGTCCACGCGGCGCGTGGCGACGAGTTTGGCGTTGGAGCGGGCGAGCCGCCGCGCCCAGCTCGAAAGCTGTAGGGCATGGCTGTCGTGCGCGTGCAGGATGGTCGGCTTGAAGTCGCGAATCGCGCGGCAGAGGTGCCACAGGGCACGTGGGTCGAGCCCCGGTCCCCAGGGGACCTCACGGACCGGGACGCCGTCCTCCCGGACGCGGCGCGCCAGCTCGCTGCCGCGCCGGGTGACGAGATGCTCCTCCATCTCGCGACCCCGATTGAGCTCACGCGCGAGCAGCCGCACCTGGTTCTGGCCGCCGCGCCATTCGCGGCCCGCATCGACCTGCAGGACCCGCAGCGGAATCAGGTCGGCCGGGGTCCCAGGCGTCCGAGCGCCCGGCGCAGCTCTGCGAGCGTGAACGGCTTGTGCAGGTAGGGCCGGCCGAGGCTTTCGAGGAATTGCAGGGTGTCGCCCCGGACCGTGTCGCCCGTCGCGAAGATGATCCGCTTCGCGGCCTGCGGCCGCTGGCGCGCGAGTCGATGGTACATTTCGCGGCCGCTCAAATGGGGCATGCGGAGGTCGCAGATGATCACGTCGAACGGATCGGCGATGGCGCGCTCGAGCGCGTAGGCGCCGTCCGACGCCACTTCGACGGTGTGCCCCCAGCTCTCGAGCGTGGAGCGCATGTAATACAGGATGTGCGGCTCGTCGTCCACGACGAGCACGCGCAGGGACTTCGCGTCGGCGACGGGCTCGGTGAGCGCGGACGCGGGCGAGGCCTGGATGCCTCCGGGCAGCTCGACCGTGAACGTCACGCCCGTGCCGGGGCGCGCGTCGAGGGTGATCCGGCCCCCGTGTTCCTTCACGATCCCCTGGCAGATCGAGAGGCCGAGGCCGGTGCCCTCGCCCTCCTGCTTGGTGGTGAAGAACGGCTCGAATACGCGCGGGAGCAGGTCCTCCGGGATGCCCGGTCCGTTGTCGGCGACGCTCACCGCGATGCCGTCGAGCCAGCGCTTGGCGGAGATCCAGATCCGCCCGCTGCGGTTGGCGCCCGCGATCGCCTGCGTCGCGTTGTTGATGAGGTTGACGAAGACCTGCTTGATCTGGTTCGCGTTGATCTCGAGGTCGGGCAGGTCGACCGCGAGCTCGAGCGTGGCCTCGACGTGGTGGGCCATCAGCTGATTCCGGAGCAGCGCGAGCGTCGATTCGAGAATCGGCTTGATGGACTGGACCTGGCGCTCGCCCTCCTGGCTGCGCGCGAACGACAGCAGGTTGCGGACGATGGTGGCCGCCCGTTCCGCCTCCTGGCGGATCACCTCGAGCGGTTCCGCGAGATGGGGCGGCACGTCGGCCGATTCGGAGAGGAAGTCGGAGAACCCGATCACCGAGGCGAGGGGGTTATTCAGATCGTGGGCGACCCCGGCGATCAGTTGACCGATCGCCGACATCTTCTCAGACTGTATCAGCTGTTCCTGGAGCCGGCGCTTCTCGGATTGGTCCTCGAAGACGAGGACGGCCGATCCCGGCTCGGCCAGGGGGATCGCGGTGAGGAGCAGGGCGCGCTCGCCAGCGCGCAGCTCCGCGGTGCTGGGCGTGCGCTCCGTCACCGCGCGGCCCACGACGTCGGCCCAAGCTGGGGGTACGAGATCGAGCCACGCCCGGCCGGTGATCGACGTGACGGGCGTGGCGACCAGCTCGGCGAACACGCGGTTCGCGCGCCGCACGACGCCCTGCGCGTCCACGATGCAGATGGCCTGCGTGATCGCGTCGACCGTCTGCTCCCATTGGCGTTTGGCCGTGGACAAGAGGTCGAGGAGCCGGGCGTTCTCGAGGGCGATGGCGACCTGCGCGACCGCGGCGGTGACAATGGTCAGGTCGCGCGCCACGAACCCGCCGGACTGCTCCCGCGCGAGCGAGACCGCGCCGATCGGCCGCCCCGCCGCGACGACCGGCGCGCCGATCCACGAGCCGGGGGCGTCGCGGCCCAGCTTGGTGCCGAGCTGGCGGGCTTCGCCGGCAACGTCGCGGGCGAACAGCAGCGGACCGCGCCGCAGCGCGAGTTGGAGCAGGGGATCGTCACTCGGTGCCGCCACGGCGGCGGAATCGTACGCGACGGAGAGGCGATTCTCGGCGTCGAGCAGGACGATCGACAAGCGGTCGGGCGCGAGCAGCTCCGTGAGCGCGTGCGCCACGAGCTCCACGGCGGTCGCGGGGCGGAACGCCCCGGCCAGCTCGCGCGACAGGGTGGTGAGTCGCGTCAGCAACTCGGTCCCGTCCTTGGGGGTATGCCCTAGAGGAGGAGCGCTATCCATGATTCTCCCGAATCTGCGTAGCCGGTTGCGAGCCGCCGACCTGCGGCTCGTCGTCCTCGCCCTGGCGCGAGGCGACGCGTCGCGGCGTGCGCGCTACGAGCGCCTTCTCCTCGAATCCGGCCCCGACGCGCTGCTCGACGATCCCCAGCTGCTCCCGGCGCTCCTTGCCGTGCGCTCGCTGCTCGTGCCGTCGGCCGTTCTGTTCACGTACGTCGCCGTACGGCACACGCTGCTGGCGGCGCGCGTGAACGACCGCGAGCTCGCCGACTACCTCGGCGCGCTGCTGCTCGAGTTCGGCGATCACGGCCGGCACGAGCGCGTTCGCCCCACCGACGACGCGTCCTATCGGTATCTGGTCGACATCGTCGCCGACCTGGCCGAGCAGGACGAAACGGGGGAACGGGGATTCCTGCTCCAGATGCACCTCGGGAACTACAGCCTCTGGCTCGCGGGTCTGTTTCCGGACTACGTGGCGGCGCGCCGGCACCGCGCTGGAGGCCCCGATCTCCCGTACTACGACGAGCTCGGCCGCCGGGGGTACGACCTCGCGTCTCGTCACCCGCTCGCCCGGCACTTCGGCGTGGGGGACATCTTTCGCGCGGCGGCGGACCGCTTCACGGCGCTGCGCGTCGCGTTCAATCGGATCAGCGACCGGATCCTCTTTCCGAGCGTCATGACGCGGGAGAAGTTTCTGCGCAGCCTGTAAGCGTCATTCGTCGAGAAACCGGGTCGGCACGCGCGTCGCCGCGTCCACCAGCGCTTCCGCCGACTTGATGAACCGCACCACGATCGGCAACGACCCCTGCAGCGCGATCTTGCGCTGCATGATGCCAGCGATCGGCCCCAGCTGTTTCCGGATCACCCGCTTCCATTGGTCGTAGTCGCTCGTTAGCACGAACGGCGCCCCGCCGGCGTCCGCCGGCGACACGATCTTCGCCTCGCGGCACACGCCCCGGTCCAGATCGAGCCAGATGCCGACCGGTAGGGCGAGCCCCAGCTCCGGGCGCGCGTTCACGATCAAGGCGACGGCGCCGTGCGTCCATTCGACCGACGCCGTGCGATACTCCTCGCTCGCGTCGATCGCTTTCCCGTACGCACTGACCCATTCCGGAGATGGGAAAGTGAACGTCATGCGTCGAGCGCCTCCGCGAATCCCTGAAACAGCGCCCGCTCGCCGTCGTCCTCGGGATGCCACTGCACCGCGAGCGTCCAGGCCTCCGATCCGTTCGCGGCTTCGACCGCTTCGATCACGCCGTCGTCCGCCCAGGCGGTGGCGACGAGCCCGGGCGCGAGCTGGCGGATCGCCTGGTGGTGCCGGCTGTTGACCGACGCCGTGAGGGCGTGCACGGTCCGATGCGCGAGCGACCGCGGCTCGAGGCGCACGTCGTGGCGGCGCGTCTCGTCAGCGTGGTCGATCCCGGTCGGATGCTCGCTCGCGAGATCCTGGAACAGCGACCCGCCGAACGCCACGTTCAAGATCTGGATGCCCCGGCAGATGCCGAGGACGGGCAGCCGCCGCGCCCGCGCGCCGGCGATGAGCGCAAGCTCGACGGCATCCCGCGCCGCATCGGTGCCCCCGAGCTTGGCGTGGGGCGCGGTGTGGTAGCTCGTCGGATCGACGTCCTCCCCTCCCGTCAGGAGCAGGCCGTCCACGCGATCGAGCAGCGCGGGCGCGCGCTCCGGATCGAGCAGCGACGAGGAGATCAGCGGCACGAGGCCCACCGCGATGAGCGCTCGAACGTAGGCGCTGTTCACGGCGACGCGCTCCCGCCCCGCATCGGTGCGCCGCGACGCCGTGACCGCCACCACGTTCGTCAGCGGGCCGCGGCCGGCGCGGCGCCGCCGAGCAGGGGGCAGCGCGGATTGTTCATGCCCGGCCAATCGACGCGCACGCCGAACAGCGGCACGCTGCGATCGCCGCCCGTGACCGTCCCGAGCTGAGGATAGTTCTTGGGCGCATCGGATTCGTAAATGAGCACGCCCTCCGCCCGCCGGGTCGAATCGTCGACCACCAGCAGGGCGTAGCCGCCCGGAGGAGACGGGAAGCCGGACCCCTGATAGCCCATCACGAGCTGATTCTGGCTGTAGGCGACGAGCACTTCCCCCTGCGGCGGCTTCGCGCCCTCGCCGACGAAGATGACGCGGGAGGGCAGCGTCGGCGGCAGGCCGCGCGGCGCATCGGCGAGGACGGCGGCGGCGTTCGTGAGCCGCTGCTGAATCATGCTCGGTCCGACAAGCAGCGCGAGTCCGCAGGTGGGAGAATGCGAGCGATCTCCCGCACACCCCAAGGTGATCGTCCCGACCGCCGCGACGGCGCTGAGCCAGGGTGCGGGTCTCACGGTGCTGTGACGACCTCGACGACGGCCGGGGGGTACGGCGCATCCGGGGTCACGAGACGGAGCTCCAGGCTGTCGGCGTCCGGGACGAACGCGGTGCCGAGCATGAGCTGCGCGCCTTTGGGCCAGGCCGCGGTGTGGGCTTCCGTTTTGAGGGGCCGATCGAAATCCGCGCTCAGGGCGTAGCGACCGGTGGGACCGAGTACGCCGCCCGTGAGTTTGCTGCGCTCGTCGTCTCCGTGGTAGCGTCGGTACACCGATCCCGACAGCCACCCGCCGGGGTGTGACGTCAGGGTGAGGCGCAGGTAGGCGGTGGAATCGATCGGGACCGCGCGGACACTGTGTGCCGGCCCGGTGCGGAAGATCCGCACGAGCTCCCACGTGCCATCGATGGGGCCGTGCTGCACCGCTCCCAGCAGCAAGGCGAGAATCCAGCGCTGAACGAGCATGGAACCAACTTAATACGTCCAGGTCGCGGTGACTGAGACCGTGCGGACCGGCGCCAGCTCGCGAGGGACCAGGTTATAGACGTAGTTGAGCGCGTTCTGGGCGAGCAGGGCCATGCGCAGCGCCCCCGCGCGGTACTCGGCGCGGACGTCGAGCACCTTGGGGGCCACCTGGGGATCCGTCGGGGGGTAGAGCTCCACCCGATCGTAGCGGCTCATGAAGCGAAAGTCCCCGCCCAGGGTGATGTGCCACCAGCGATAGTCCGCACCCAGGGTGACGAGGTGCTTGGGGCGGAACGCGAGCGGCCGCGTCGGCACGGTGTCGTCCCGTGTGTACAGGAAGGTGTAGGCGAGCCACGTCGTGAATCGGGGCGTGAACGGCGCGGCATACAGCGCGAGGTCGAGCCCGGCGATGCGTGCGCGCTGCACGTTCTGGAACTGAATCTGCACCCCGCCGGGCTCGATGGTCGGCTCGATCAGGTCGCGCGCTTCGGTCCAGAACAGTGCGGCATCACTGTGCACCCGAGACGAGAGCTGGGCCGCGTTTCCGAGCTCGAACGACCACTCCGTCTCCGGAATCAACGCCGGGTTCGGGACCACGCTCAAGCCGGCGGCGGATGTGCTCACGAACCGCTCCGCGAGCGAGGGGGCACGGAAGCCCCGGCCGGCGGACGCACGCCATATGAAGCGCCCGCGCGCCAGCACGGCGCCCAGCCGGGGGCTGATCACGGCGCTCAGCGCGCCGCCGTCCACGGCGATATAGTCGATGCGCGCCCCGACGGTCGTCCGGAGCGAGCCCAAGGGCTGCTCGCTCTCCGCGTAGGCCGCGAATTCGGTATGGGAGTGATTACCGAACACGTCGCTCGCCACATCCGACCGGGCGCCTTCCCCTCCAATCGTCACGACGCGCTCGTCGGACCGATGCACCACGCCGCGCAGCTCGAACCCCGCGCGGTTGGCGACGCCTGAGTCACCCACGGGACGGCGGATGTCCCGGAACGCCGTCCGCAGCAAGGAGCCGCGCGCGAGCCACGACAGCTGCGGTGACGCGGTGTGCTCGACGGTCGCGGCGAAGAAGCCCTTGTCGGACCGCGTATAGGCGCCCGCGATGCTGGTGTCGATCTTGAACGGCTGATACGCCTGTCCGGCGTCGTCGCACGTCCCGCGCTCGCACCAGAGCAGGGGGACCTGGTACTGATGGCTCTCCCACGAGCCGGTCACGCGCACCCGGGTCGCCGCCGACGGCAGCCAGTCCCCCCGGCCGACGAGCTCCCAGGTGTCGCTGCGATCCTGCTGGCGATAGCCGTCGGAGTGCCTCCCCCCCGCGGTGAGGCCGAGCCGGAGCGCGTCAGTCCCGTACGACCCCGTCACGTCGAGGCCGCCGAGGCCGCCCCGAGAATCGCGGAAGCGCCAGATCGGATAGGGCGGATCGGCGTACGTCCCGCCGATAGTGCGGACGCGGGCGTGGACTCCCGATGGGATCTCCCGCGTGATCAGGTTCACGACGCCCCCGAGCGCGGCGGAGCCGTACAGCGAGGACCCCGCACCTTTCACGATCTCGACCCGCTCCACCTGATCGACCGGAATCATGTCCCAGTCGATCCCGCCGCGGTCCCCTTGGTTGGCGGGCACGCCGTCCACGAGCAGCAGGACCCGGGCTCCGAGTCCCTGCACGAAGCCGCTCGATCCGCGCACGTTGACCTGGCCGCCCAAGAACTGTACGCCGGGGGCCTTGTCCACCGCTTCGTCCGCCGTTTGCACGGCGCGCCGCGCGATGTCGCTGTCCGAGAGCACCACGACGCTCGCGACCACATGATCGAGCAACTGCGAGCGCTTGCCCGCCGTCACGATGACGGGCTCGAGTCCATAGGCGCTGGCCGCGAGACTCACGTTCACCCGCACCGAGTCCCCGGAGGCGAGCGTCAGGGTGTCGGCGTGCGCCCGGTACCCGAGGCGGTTGACCTGGACCACAGTGGTCCCGGCAGCGATGCGCTTGAGGATGAAGTGACCGGCGGCGTCGGTCGTGGCCTCGAGGCTCGAGCCGGCGACCGTCACGCGAGCCCCTTCGACGGGTGCGGCGGTCGTCGAGTCCCGCACGGTGCCGTACACCGTGGCGGAGACCTGCGCCGCGAGTGGCGCGGCACATGCGACCAGGGCGAGCACGAGCGCGACGCCCCTCATGGCTGGGGGAAGTAGTAGGAAATCGGGTGCATCGCATTGAAGTCGACGATGATGTTGATCCCGTCCGTGCCGGTGCCGTTCACCCGGACGATCCCCGTGCCGTGGGCCGTGGTGTCCGCGCCGTCGCGGTAGAACCCGGCCTCCTGGAGCAGCGAATCGGCGTTCGAGAAGTCGGGTGCGAGCACTCCCTGTTTCCGCCATGCCGCGACGACCCACTCGTAGTGTCCATTCGGGAGCGGAACGCTGTAGAACGTGGTCGAGTCGCCGGGGAGGGGGAGCGGTTGGGGGAGCACCGGCAGGAACGTGAGCAACTCGTTCGGGCCGCGCGGAAACGTGGAATAGGCGACGACGTAGACCCCGGCCGTGCTGTCGGGGACGCGACCGCGGAACGTGACGGTGCCGCAGATGCCGACGAACGCCCGGGGACAGGTCGTGGGGGCGGCGATCTGCTCGAGGCCGCCGTTGCAGCCCGTGGCGAGGACGAGCAGAACCGGGGCGATTTGGGGAAACGCGCGCCGACGCATGTCAGCAATCTGGAACCGGCGGGCCCGGCGTCAACTTGACCGCGGTTTCACCGCGAAATACGTTGGGTCGGCCATGCCGCCCCTCACCCCGACGATTCGCAAGAGCTAGCGCGGCGTGTTCGAGCGTCTCAGTAACGCGCTGCGGGCCGCGCTCGACGCGGCGACCCCAACGGGTGATGGCGGTCTGCGCGAGCTGGCCCGGCAGATGCGCGAGGCGGTTGTCGAGGCGAAGGTGGCGGTGCAGGAGCTGCGCGAGGGGCTGGCGCGGCGCGAGGGCGAGCTTGCGCTCGAGCGGCAGCGCCTCGCCGACGCGGAGCGGCGCGGCCGTCTGGCGGGAGAGATCCAGGATCGCGAGACGGTCGTCGTCGCGGAGCGGTTCG
>JBGPIJ010000123.1:0-8625 GCA_041484865.1 Gemmatimonadota bacterium | reverse complement strand
GACGCTCGACGAGCGCGAGAAAAACGAGACGCTGGCGGTGCTGGATCGCCAGCTCAAGGCGGGCCTCGACGCCCTCACCGCCCAGCAGGTCGCCGATCTGGTGGTCGCGTACGAGCCGGTCTGGGCGATCGGCACGGGACGCAACGCGACGCCGCAGGATGCCGCCGCGGTGCATCGCGAAATCCGCGCGTGGCTCGCGGAGCGTGGGGCGGCGCGCACCCGGATCCTTTACGGCGGGAGCGTCAACCTCAAGAACATCACGGACCTGCTCCGAGAGCGGGAGCTCGACGGTGTGCTCGTCGGCGGCGCGTCGCTCGATCCCACCGGCTGGGCGCAGCTTGTGCAGACGCCCGGAACGTGAGTATTTTCCCCCGCGATGTACACATTCCTGCTGATCGTGCTCGTGCTTGATTCGGTCCTCCTCACCTCCGTCGTGCTGTTGCAGGCGGGGCAGGGCGGGGGACTCGCGTCGCTTGGCGGGGGCGGCGGCACGGATGTCTTCATGGGAGGCCGCCAGGCGGTCACGCTGCTCACCAAGGTGACCTGGTGGTGCGCCGGCGTCTTCCTGTTGCTCGCGCTCACGCTGGCAATCATGTCGTCGCACAACGGCACGCCGCGCTCGGTGCTGCAGGGCAACATCCCCGCTCCGCAGACGCAGCCCGCGCCTCTTCCGCTCCAGCTCCAGACCGCGCCGCCGCCCAGTCCGAGCCCGAAGAATCCCTAGCACCACGCCGGCCTACGTGCTCCTCGAGGATGGAGCCTGGTTCCCCGGAACCGCGCCCTTCCCGTTCGAGTCGGCATACGCTGAAGTCGTCTTCACCACAAATCTGTCGGGCTATCAGGAAGTGTTCACCGACCCGTCGTATCTCGGTCAGCTCGTCGTGATGACGGCGCCGATGATCGGGAACTACGGGATCAATCCGGAAGACCTGGAGTCCGACCGGCCCAGAGTGGCGGCGGTCGTCGTGCGCGAGCTCTCTCGCAAGCCGTCCAATTGGCGGTCCACGGGCGCGCTGGGCGATTGGCTCGACGCGGCCAAGGTCCCCATCGTCACCGACGTCGACACCCGCCAGCTCACCCGGCACATCCGCTCGAAGGGAGCCATGCGCGGCGTGGCGGCCGTGGGCGACGAACCCAGCGAACAGGTGCGGGCCGCGCTGGCCGCGAGTCCGTCGATGGACGGGCTCGACCTCGCGACGCGCGCGACGATCGCCGCCGAGTACGTGGCGGGCGGCCCGGAGGCGGCTCACCACATCGTCGCCTACGACTACGGAATGAAGCGCAACATCCTCAGGCTGTTCGCCGAGAACGACTGCCGCGTGACCGTCGTGCCGGCGGATACTCCCGCCGCGCGAGTGCGCGAATTGAAGCCTGACGGACTGTTCCTCTCGAACGGCCCTGGCGACCCGGCAGCGGTGACCTACGCCGTTGAGGCCATTCGCGAGCTGGCCGACGGCTCGATTCCGATATTCGGGATTTGTTTGGGCCATCAACTGCTGGGCTTGGCCCTGGGCGGCGAGACGGTGAAGCTCCCCTACGGGCATCGGGGTGGAAATCATCCCGTGAAGGATCTCTCGACGGGACAAGTACTTATCACATCACAGAACCACGGGTTCGCGGTGCGCGGAGATGAGGGCGGCGTGCCAGGTGCCAACTCACTTCAGGTCACCCACCTCAACCTCAACGATGGCACCGTCGAAGGTGTGCGCCATCGCGAGTACCCGATTTTCGCGGTGCAGTACCATCCCGAGGCCTCCCCCGGGCCCCACGACGCTCAAGGACACTTTCGACAGTTTCTCCAAGCTCTTGACACTCAATAGGTAAGAGCCGTATGTTGGCGCCGGCTTGGGCACCCTTGGAAGCCCTTCTGGGGGGACGGATGACGAAGGCTGATCTCGTCGAGAAGGTCACCGCGCAGATCGCACGCACGGCCGGTCCCCTGATATCAAAAAAGGACTGCGCCCGGGTGGTGGATTCCTTCCTGGACGCTGTTAAAGCCGCGCTATCGGAGCAGCATAATATTGAGATACGCGGGTTTGGGACGTTCAAGATCCGGCAGCGAAAGACGCGTATGGCGCGTAACCCGCGCACCGGCGATCCCGTGGAGGTCGCCGCGCGTCCGGTCCCTGTCTTCAAGCCCAGCAAGGAGTTGCGCGCAACGGTGGCGGAGGCCAGCGAGCGCGTCAACCAGTAGTTCGCTCTGCCAGCGTGCCGTAACAACTTGCGGCTCCGACGCTTCCGTCGGAGCCGTTCTATTATAGGAGATCCCGCCATGCGGTCACGTTGGTCTCGCTTCGCCTTGGCCGCTCACCTGATCGTGGTCGCACCGCTGACGTTGCTGGGCCAGGCGGTGCACTACGAGGTGTCCGTGGCTTCGCCGAGCGCGCACCTGTTCCACGTGAAGGCGGAGTTTCCCGCCGGCGGGAAGGACACGCTGTATGTCTCGCTTCCAGCCTGGAGCCCGGGCAACTACGAGATCCAGAACTACGCGCGCTATGTGCGGCACTTCGGCGCGCTCGGGCCCACGGGTCAGCCGCTCGAATGGGATCGCCTCGATAAGGACACGTGGCGGGTCGTCACGGGCAAGCAGGATCGCGTGACCGTCGCGTTCGACTACCTCGCCGACACGATCGATCTCTCGATCGCGCGGCTGGGATCGGACTTCGGCCAGTTCCTCGGCACGAATCTCTTCGTGTATGAAGAGGGACGGCTCGATCGGCCTGCCGAGGTCCGCTTCGCGTTGCCGTCGGGGTGGCAGGTCACCACCGCGCTCAAGGGATCGGGCATCGGACCCTACACGGCCGCCGACTACCACGAGCTGGCCGACGCCGAGACGTTCGTGGGCCTGTACAGCCTGGATTCGATCAAGGTCGAAGGGAAGTGGATCCGGATCGCGATGTGGCCCGGCGACGCCTACACCCCGGCGGTCGCGCGCAACATGCGGGCCGATCTCGAGAAGATCGCTCAAACCGAGGACCGGCTCATGGGCGGTCCGCCGTACGACCAGTACACGGTGTTCTTCAACGTCTTTCGCCAGCCGATCAGCTTCGGCGGAGGGCTCGAGCACGCCTCGGCCCAGTACGACATCATGCCGGCGAACGCGTTCGCCGACATGGCCGGGAATCTGGGGGACTTCATGGTGCCCCTCATGTCGCACGAATACTTCCACCTGTGGAACGTGAAGCGGATGCGCCCGGCGGCCATGTGGCCGTACGACTATCGGGCCGAACAGTACACGCCCTTGTTGTGGTGGTCCGAGGGGGTCACCGATTACTACGCCGATCTCACGAATCTTCGCTCAGGCCTGTGGACCGCCGATCAGTTCCTCCACAATACCGCCATGGATATCAACCAGGTGGAATCCACGCCTGAGCCATGGAGCGAGGAGGACGGCAGCATCGCCACCTGGATCAACGAAGTTTTCGTGAACAGCTCACAGCTCTACTATCCCAAGGGCGCGCTCACCGGCATGCTGCTCGACATCTCGATGCGGGACGCGACCGACAACGCCCACGGACTGGACGACGTGACGCGGGCGCTGTACAGGCGCTTCTACCTGAAGGGGAAAGGATTCACGACCGAGCACCTGCTTGGGTTGCTGCGGGAATTCGGCCTCCCGGAGGTGGACCGCTTCTACCAGCGCTACATCAACGGACGGGAGCCGCTGCCGTACGAGGCGATTTTGCCCAAGGCGGGGATCAACGTGACGCGGCAGGTCACGAGCGTGCCGTTCCTGGGCGTGAACGCCCCGCTGTCGGATCAGGGCCAGTGGGTGGTGCAGGTGGTCGATCCGGGCAGCTCGGCTGAGCAGGCGGGGCTCGTGCCCGGCGACGTGCTCGTAAAGGTTGGAGACATCGAGACGCACGGCGACCAGGACTGGAGCGTGGCGTTCCGGCGCCAGTACATGGGTCAGGCCGGCGCTCCCCTCGCGATTACCGTCTCCCGCGACGGACGCCCCCTCGTCCTCACTGCCAAGGTCCAGGAGCGGTCGGTGGCGACGTTCCAGCTGTCTCGAAACCCGGCTCCGAACGCGAAGCAGACCAAGGTCTGGCAGGCCCTCGCCGCGGCGTCCGGCCCTGGCGGCGGGTGAGGCGGGGTATTATCCCCTTCACCATGCCGGCACAGGGAACGGTGCGCGTGCTCTTGTTCGCACGCTACGCGGAGATTGCGGGACGGGACCACGTCACGCTGAGCGTCACGCTACCCACAACGGTCCGGGAGGTGATCCGGCGGTTGCGTGAGGAGCTGCCGGGTGCGCGCGCGCTCCCGGAGCATCCGCTCACGGCGGTGAACCTGAAGCAGGCCAAGCTGGACAGTCCGCTGCACGACGGCGATGAAGTCGCGCTGTTGCCGCCGCTCGCGGGAGGGTGAACCGTTCTACGTCGCTACGTCGCTACGTTGTACGAGATACGCCATGCCGTTCCTGACCCGGAACCCGATTTCGATCGATCTGCTCCTCCGCGAAGTCGCCGCGCCCGAGTGCGGCGGCACGTGCGTGTTTCTCGGAACGGTCCGGGCCGGTCCCGACGAGGGCGGGGTCATGGCGATCGAGTACTCGGCCTACGAGTCGATGGTAGAAGCGGAGATCGAACGCATCCTGGCTGACGTGTGCGAGCGCTGGCCGCACGCGCGGGCGGTACTGCGCCATCGCCTGGGGACAATTCCCGTGGGCGAGGCGAGCATCGCGATCGTGGCCGCCGCGCCGCACCGCGCCGACGCGTTCGAGATCTGCCGCTACTTGATCGAGGCCGTCAAACAGCGGCTCCCGATCTGGAAAAAGGAGTCGCGGGTGGACGGCAGCACGATCTGGGTTGACCCGGCCGGCCGTGCCGCCGCCGCGGGGCCCCGGTGAACACCATCGTGAACGACGCCTGGGACCGGCCGCTCAAGAGCCTGCGGATCTCGGTCACCGACCGCTGCAACATGCGGTGCCGCTATTGCATGCCCGAAGAGGAGTACGTCTGGCTGCCGCGCGCCTCCATTCTCACGTTCGAGGAGATCGCCCGGCTCGTGGCGGTGTTCGCGCGTCTGGGGGTCGAGCAGGTGCGCCTCACCGGCGGTGAGCCGCTGCTCCGTCAGGACCTCCCGGTTCTGGTGGCGCTGCTCCGGCGCGAGCCCCGCATCGCCGATCTCTCGCTCACCACGAACGGCCTGCTGCTGGCGACGCACGCCGCCGCGCTACGGCAGGCCGGGCTCGGGCGCGTGACGGTGAGTCTCGATACCCTCCGGCCCGAGCGGCTGCTGGCGTTCTCGCGCAGTCCGCGGCATGCGGACATTCTGGGGGGCATCGCGGCCGCACGGCAGGCCGGATTCGCGGCGCTCAAGCTCAACACCGTCGTGATTCGCGGCTTCAACGACGACGAGATCCCGGCGCTGCTCGAATTCGCGCGCGGCGCCGCCGCCGAAGTCCGGTTCATCGAGTACATGGACGTCGGGGGCGCCACGCGCTGGTCCCCGGACGCGGTCGTCTCCCAGCAAGAGATCCTGGACGTCTTGCGCCGCCGCTACGGCGCCATCGAGCCGATCGAGCGAGGCGCGGGTTCGCGCGCGCCGGCCGCCCGGTTCGCTCTCCGCGATGGCACGACGTTCGGCGTGATCGCCTCAGTGACGGCGCCCTTCTGCGGGACCTGCGACCGGGCTCGGCTCACGGCGGACGGCACCTGGCTCCTGTGCCTGTACGCGGAACAGGGGACCGACCTGCGAGACGCGCTGCGCCGCGGCACGAGCGATGACGACCTCGCGGCGCTGCTCGCGCGCACCTGGCGCGATCGCGACGATCGCGGCGCCGAAGCGCGCCTCGCACTCGCCGAGCGGAGCGCGCTCTATCAGATCGACGGCCTGCGCGCCGACCCGCACCGCGAGATGCACACCCGCGGAGGGTGAATGCCGCTGCACGTCGCGCTCAACGAGCCCCAGATCCCTCCGAATACCGGCAACGTCGCGCGCCTGTGCGCGGCCACCGGCACCACGCTCCACCTCGTCGAGCCGCTCGGCTTCTCGGTCGCGGACCCGGAGGTCCGGCGCGCGGGGCTCGACTACTGGAAGTCGGTGGATCTGTGGGTCCATCCCGGCTGGCGCGCGTTCCAGGAAGCGATCACCCCCGATCGCTGTCTCTACTTCTCCGCGCACGGGACGCGCTCGTTCTGGGAGGCGCCATATCACGACCGCGTGGTGCTCGTCTTCGGCAACGAGACCGCGGGCCTGCCCGAACGGATCCGCGACGAGCATCCCGAGCGCACCTTCCGTATTCCCATGACCGACGCCGTTCGAAGCCTGAATCTGGCGACCTCGGTGGGAATCGTGCTCTACGAAGCGTTGCGTCAGGTGGCCGGCGCAGATCAGCGGCTCGTGTGGCCGCGGCGTGACGTGCTCGCCCCCGAGCCCGCGCGTCCATAACTTGCAGGCCCAACCCCAGAGAGCGCTCCGATGCTGAGCAAGATTACCGTGGTCGGTGCGGGAAACGTGGGAGCGACGGCGGTCCAGCGCCTCGCCGAGCGGCAGCTGGCCCGCACCGTCGTGATGGTCGACGTGGTGGAGGGCCTCCCCCAGGGGAAAGCCCTCGACCTGTGGGAATCGGCGCCGCTCGAACGGTTCGATACCCGGATCGTCGGGGCGAACGACTATCTCCCCGCCGCCGGCAGCGACGTCGTGATCGTCACCGCCGGAATCGCGCGCAAGCCCGGGATGAGCCGCGACGATCTCACCCGCACCAACGCCGACATCGTCAAGAAGGTTGCGACGGAAATCCGCCGGCACTGCCCGCTCGCGATCGTGGTCGTAGTCTCGAATCCGCTCGATGTGATGTGCTGGGTCGTCAAGGAGGTCACCGGGTTTCCGCGCGAGCGGGTGATCGGGATGGCCGGCGTACTCGATACCGCCCGGTTTCGCGCCTTCCTCGCCGAGGCGATCGACGTCTCGGTCGAGGACATCGAAGCGATGGTGCTCGGCGGCCACGGTGACACGATGGTCCCGCTGCTGTCGCACGCCGCCGTCTCCGGCATCCCCGTGACCCAGCTGCTCGATCGCGGGACGCTCGAGGGCATCATCCAGCGGACCCGGGACGGCGGCGCGGAGATCGTCGGCTATCTGAAGACGGGTTCCGCGTTCTACGCCCCCTCCGCCGCCGTCGTGCAGATGGTCGATGCGATTGCCCGGGACAAGAAACGCATTTTGCCCTGCGCCGCCTGGCTTGAGGGAGAGTACGGATTGTCGGGGAGCTACGTCGGCGTGCCGTGCAAGCTGGGGCGCAAGGGCTTGGAGGCGATCGTCGAGATCGAGCTCACCGCGGAGGAGCGCGCGGCGCTCGTCCAGTCAGCGGAGCACGTGAAGGGGACGATGAAAGTCGTGAAGCTGTAGGGGATCAGGCGTCCGCGGCTTCGTCGCTCGAGTCGGACGTCTGGTGTGTGAATGCCGCAGTCAGGTAATCCCGATTCAACCTCGCGATGAAATCGATGCTGATCTCTTTCGGGCAGGCGGCCATGCACTCGGCGTGGTTGGTGCAGGCCCCGAACCCCTGGGCTTCCATCGCATCCACGAGCTTCGCGACGCGCCGATACCGCTCGGGTTGTCCCTGGGGCAGGAGCCCCAGGTGGGACGCCTTCGCCGCGACGAACAGCATCGCCGACGCGTTGGGACACGCCGCGACGCAGGCACCGCAGCCGATGCACTCGGCAGCATCCATCGCCCGCTCCGCGTCGGGCTTGGGCACGAGGATGGTATTCGCTTCGGGCGCGCTGCCCGCGCGCACCGTGATGAACCCGCCCGCTTCGATGACGCGCTCGAACGCCGAGCGATTCACCACGAGGTCCTTGATGACGGGGAAGGCCCGGGCCCGCCACGGCTCCACCCAGATCTCCTGCCCGTCCCGAAAATGCCGCAGGTGCAGCTGGCACGTCGCCGTTCCGCTCATCGGACCGTGCGGTCGCCCATTGATGACCATCCCGCAGGCGCCACACACGCCCTCCCGGCAATCGTGGTCGAAGGCGATCGGGTCTTCGCGACGGGCGAGCAGCCGCTGGTTCAAGACATCGAGCAGCTCGAGAAAGGACATGTCGCTCGTCACGTCCGGCACGTAGTAGCGGACGAACCGCCCGGGCACGTCGCCGCGAGGCTGGCGCCATACGTGGAGAGTGAATTGCATTACTTGTAGCTCCGGAGCGTTGGGGGCACGACCTCGAACCGCAGCGGCTCCTTGTGCAGCACCGGGGGGTTGCCGACACCCGTGAACTCCCACGCCGCGACGTAGCTGAACCGCTCGTCGTCGCGCTTCGCTTCGCCGTCCGCGGTCTGGAATTCCTCGCGGAAATGGCACCCGCAGGACTCCTCGCGGTGCAGCGCGTCGTGACACATGAGCTCGGCGCACTCGAGGAAATCGGCGACGCGACCCGCGTGCTCGAGGCTCTGGTTCAGGTCCGCGCCGCTGCCGCCCACGTAGACATTGTTCCAGAACTCCCGGCGCAGCACGGGGAGCCGCTCGAGCGCGCGGCGCAGCCCCGCGGCGTTGCGCGACATGCCACACTCATCCCACAACAACCGGCCCAGCTCGCGATGGAGATCGTCCACGCTGCGCCGCCCGTTGACGGCGAGCAGCGTGCGGACGCGACCATCGATCTCGGCCTGCGTCTG
>JBGPIJ010000122.1:0-8626 GCA_041484865.1 Gemmatimonadota bacterium | reverse complement strand
CGATCAGTGGCGCAGGGCGGCATATGGCGTATCACTCAACATCGCTGAGGGTGCCAGCCGCCGGGGGCCGAAAGAGTTTCGTCGCTATCTCGATATCGCTCGCAGCTCCCTCCACGAGATCGAGGCGATCCTCGCGCTCGTCCAGGCTCTCGAATACTTCACCCGTGAAGACCTGGCTGTGGTAACAGGGGTGCGGGATAATTGCGCAAGGATGGTCTACGGATTGATGCGCGCGATGGCCTTTCGGGGAGAACGTAAAACGTAGCGACGTGGCGACGTACAACGCCCTTACTTGCTACCTACCGACGTACAACGCCTTCCTCATGCAGCGTCCGGGCGTCGTGCAACTCTACTAGATATTCTTCTCCTCCAGCAACTTCAAAAACTCCGCCGACGTCTGCAGCTTCGCCAACCGATCCGGAATATCGGTCTCCTTCGCGAACTGGGCGATCTTGCCCAGCACGGGGAGATACTGGTTCGAGACCTCGAGGGGCGGGGCGACGATCAGGAAGAAGTAGTGGACCGGGCGGCCGTCGATGGCGCCGAAATCGATTCCCTCGAGCTTGCGCCCGAAGGCCACCCGCAGCTGTGTGACGACGAGCGAGCGGCAGTGGGGGATGGCGATGTTCTGGCCGATGCCGGTCGAGCCAAGCGTCTCGCGGCGCTTCAGCATCTTGCACAGGATCGCGTCGGATTTCTCGTCCAGCCGCAGGAGCCCGACCAGCTCCTTCAAAACGTCTTCTTTGGTGGTGCTTTTCAGGTGGAGGTCGATCGCATCTTCGGCAAAGAACTCGCGCAGCTGCACGGCGATTCTGCTCCTCTCGAGACGGCGCAACGTAATGAGTGCCGGCGGTGACGCAAAGCCCCCCGGCGCCGGCCGGCACGGGTTCGTCGTGATTACAATAAGTTACGTGACGCGGGGGGTTCTAGCGGTGGGAGCGGCCTTGCAGCATTTTCGCAGTGGAGGACATCACGGGAATTCCCATCAAGCGGCTCGGCGCCACTTGAGCAGCTGCCTTCGGTAGTGTGCCGCGGCCTCAGTCCGCAACAGGTATGACACCTCCCATTAAGGCGTCCGTCTTCGTCGGCACCAGTCTCGACGGGTTTATTGCTCGAACCAATGGGGACTTCGACTTCCTCCCACCTGGGGGAGGGGAGGAGCATGGGTACGCGGCGTTCATGGCTACCGTAGACGCGCTCGTCATCGGCCGCAACACCTACGACAAGGTCCTGACCTTCAGTGAATGGCCGTACGGCGACAAGCCCGTCATCGTGCTCAGCACGCGGCCCATCGACCTCCCCCCGGCCCCCGCCGTGGTCGAGCGCATGACAGGAAGCCCGCCAGACATCGCTGCACGGCTCGCCGCGCGCGGCGCCAAGCATCTCTACGTGGACGGCGGGATTACGATCCAGCGGTTCTTGCAGGCCGGCCTGATCCAGCGCCTGATCATCACGCGCGTACCGGTGCTCATCGGTACAGGTATCCCGCTGTTTGGCGCCCTACCTCGCGACATCAGACTCCACCATGTCACCACCCGCCAGTACGAGAGCGGGTTGGTGCAAAGCGAGTACACCATTGCCGCCCACCCTTCACGGTAGAATTGCGTTTGTGATCACTGAAGTTGTGCGCCCGAGCTTAGACGCGGTCTGCTAGACGGCGCCGAAGAGCACGGCGTACGCGGCAGAAGGCGTTGCCGCCTGACCAGCGCCTGAAACTGGCCGCGACACCACAGTGAGGTCCCTGCCGGGCCGACCGCGTAAGTCGTTGTCGGAACAGTGCCCACCGCCCTCGACCGATTGCCCGTCCCGCAGCGCGTCATTACGTTCCGTCGCATGACGTTCCCGTATCGCGTGGCGCACGACGTGCCGCTCTTCCTCGCGCCCATGGCGGGGGTCTCGGAGTCCCCCTTCCGGCTGCTGTGCCGCCGCTTCGGGGCGGACGCCGTCGTCTCGGAGTTCATTTCGTCCGCGGGCGTCGCCCGCGGTATCGAGCGCGTCCTGGACGACGGGAAGTTCGATCCCGCTGAGCGGCCCTACGGGATCCAGCTCTACGGCGCCGAGGCGGACGTCATGGCTCGGGCGGCCGCGATGGTCACCGAGCTGTTCGCGCCGGACTTCCTGGACATCAACTTCGGCTGCCCCGTGAAGAAGGTGGTCCGGAACAACGGCGGTTCGGGATGCCTGCGGGACCTGAGCCTTGTGCAAGGCATCATCCGGGCGGTGCGCGGCGCCACCGACCGGCCGGTCACCGTGAAGATCCGCAGCGGCTGGGACGACGCGCAGCGCGATCCGGTGAACATCGCGCTGCGCTGCCAGGATGCGGGCGCGCAGGCGCTCACCCTGCACGCCCGCACCCGGACCCAGATGTTCTCGGGGCAGGCGAACTGGGACGAAATCGCGCTGCTCGTGGAGGCGCTCGACATCCCGGTGATCGGCAACGGCGACATCCGCACCGCCGACGATGTGTTGGCCATGCGGCGCCATACCGGGTGCGCGGGGATCATGATCGCGCGCGGCTCGTTCGGAAATCCCTGGATCTTCTCTCAGGGCCGCGCCCTGCTGGACGGCGCGGCGCGCCGCGCCGATCCCGCTCCCGAGGAGCGTATCGCCGTCCTGCTCGACCATGCCCGGCTAGTGGTGCGGCATCAGGGGAACACGCGCAAGACCGCGCTCGAGTTCCGCAAGCACCTCGGCTGGTATACGAAGGGGATGGCGGGCGGGGCCGCGTTGCGCGAGCGGCTCTTTCGCATCGAATCCGTGCAGGAGGCGGAGGCAATCCTGGCCGCGTATCTCGAGCGCGAGGCGATGGGGGCGGCGGCCTGAACCCGGAAGATTGGGCACGCCTGATCGAGCGCCTCCCGTTCGCGTCGATCGATCACCTCCGGCCCGAGATGCAGGGGCATCAGGAGGTGATTTTCTGTTCAGGGAAGACGCCGGGGCAGGTCGCGGCGATCGCCGAGCGGCTGGTGGCCGCCGGAGGCGAGTTTCTGGCGACGCGAGCCGAGCCCGCGCACATCGCCGCGCTCACCCAACGATTCCCGACCGCCGAGATCAATGAGCTGGGACGCACCGTCTTCCTGCCGCCCGCACCCGAGCCGCCCCCCACCGGCCGGGGTACGGTGCTCATCGTCACCGCGGGGACGAGCGACCTCCCGGTCGCCGAGGAAGCCGCGGTCACCGCGCGGGCGCTCCGGAACAGCGTCGAGCGGCTCACCGACGTCGGCGTAGCGGGGATCCATCGGCTCCTCACACAGACGGAGGCGCTCCGCGGCGCCGCCGTCATCATTGTGGTGGCGGGCATGGAAGGGGCCCTGCCGAGCGTGGTGGGCGGACTCGTTCGCGTCCCGGTGATCGCGGTGCCGACGAGCGTCGGCTACGGCGCCTCGTTCGGCGGTCTGGCGGCGCTGCTCGCGATGCTCAATTCGTGCGCCGCGGGGATCACCGTCGTCAACATCGACAACGGGTTCGGAGCGGCGTTCGCCGCGAGTCGCATTAACCACACATGAACCGCCCGGCGGCGTGGGTCGGGCGCGCGCTTGCGGTGCTCGGCCTTGCCACCGCCGCATTCGCAGTGCTGCACGCCTCCCTCGCCTCCCTCTGGGCGCTGCTCGCCGCCCTCGGGGGGTTCGCAGGCGCCACAGGACTCGCCCTGGCCCCGCTGCTCCGGACGTGGCTCGCCGAGCGGCCCGCCACTCGTCCCTCCGACTTCGCACACGTCCTGGACCTGCTGCGCCGCGCCTACCGCGCTCGAGCGGCATGGGCCGTCGGTCTCCCGGAAGGCGATCTCGAGGTCTTGGGTCGCGAGCCGGTGTCCGCAGAGGCGCGGCGCCGCGGCTCCGGGATCGTGCAGCTGGCGTGCGTTGATGGCCGCGCCCACATCGGGCGCGAGGCGGACGGCACGTACGTGACGGTCGGCGATTTTCCTTTTGGCGCTGGGCTTTTGCTCGGCGAGCCCGACGCGGAGCCACCGGTTGCGGCGGCGGCCGCCGAAGAGCTGCGTCGCTTCGTGGCCGGCATGCGGCTCGCACTCCCCGAGGAGCGGAGCGAACGCGCCGAGCTGGTGGCGAGGCACCTGGCCGCGATCGCCGGGCGTACGAGCACACTCGAGGGCGTCGCGAGAGCCGGCGTCGAGCTCGCCCAGCACGTAGCCGAGCGCGGTGCGGCGATCGTCCTGCTCGGGGCGGGATCGCCCTCGCTGCTCCAGGTGTTGGCCGCGTCGACGACCGCGGACCAACGGCTCGTCGGGCTCACGGTACCGGAAGACGCGCCCGCGGCGCGCGCGATTCACGCCGGCGTCCAGATGGTGACCCGTGGACACGAGGACGTGTTCGGCGCCGCGATCCCCGATCGCCGCCGCCAGGACCGCGCCGGCACGATCTACCCGCTCCGCGATGGTCACCTCACGATCGGGGCCCTCATCATCACGGGACCACCGATCGATCCCGATGGCCAGGCGTCCCGACAGCTGCACCGCCTGGTACACGAGCTCGGCTCTCGGCTCGCGGCCGCCCGCGCGGTCCACGACGCCGAGCAGCGCGCCACGCTCGACCCGGTGACGGGGCTGTGCAACCGCCGCGAGTTCGAGCGCCAGTTCAGTCGCCACGGCGGATCCAACCCCACGCCGGAGGCGAGCCTCATCTACCTCGACCTCGACCACTTCAAGCGGCTGAACGACACGCTGGGACACGCGGCGGGCGACGCCGCGCTACGCCACATCGCGGGACTGCTGCAGGCTGCCGTCCGGGAGCAGGACCTGGCAGCGCGGATCGGGGGCGAGGAGTTCGCCCTGTGGATGCCGCGCACGCCGCTCGACCAGGGGGTCGAGGTCGCTGAGCGTATCCGCCGCGCGATCGAGACGACCACGTGGCGCTGGAACGGAACGCCGTATCCGCTCGCCGCCTCGTGCGGCGTCGCGGGATTCCCCGAAAGCGTGGAAGATTTCAACAACTTGCGCAGCGCGGCCGACGCGGCGCTGTATCGCGCCAAGCAGGCAGGCCGCAATCGAGTTGAAAAAGCGCCCAGCGCCGGCTAGTTTCCACTTTGGACGTCGCCGTTGGGGGCGACAGGTTTCGACGGGTTTGGCGAGGGTAAGGTTGCGTGCCCAGGTTCTCAGTCACCTGGTTAAACCACTGGGAAATTCATAACTGCCAATTCAAACCTGGCACTGGCTGCGTAAGCTTAGGCTTCACGCTTAGGCTTCATGCACCTGCGTGAGTGGCAGCCCGCCTGAGGCGGCGCTCACGTATCGCAAAGTCGGGCTGGCGTGACCTGGGGCCTCAACGGGTCGCGCGAGAGACAAAAGGGGCTCGTTGCTTCCAGGGCTGGTGACGCGCCAGGGAAGCGAGACCGCGAAAAGCGTCGCCTACGCACGTAGTAGCCGTATCGGAGTCATTCTCGGACCGGGGTTCGATTCCCCGCGCCTCCATGACGATCGAGCAGCGAGAAGCGGGAAGCGTCTGTGGACACTTCCCGCTTCGCGTTCCGGCCCGCCCCCCCTCATCTGGCGCGCTGGTGTCCCGCGGGGCAGGTTGGGGTGTCGCGCTCCCCCCACGCTGTCAAGCGAAGGAGGCCATCCTATGCGTTCCAGCTTTCTGATCCTCTTCGTCGCGCTCGTCATGGTTCAGCTCCGCGTCGCTCGGCTGGAAGCGCAGGCAGCGACCCCGTTCAAGATCGATCAGGCCGCCGCCCAGTGGGGCGAGCACCAGTGGAAGAGCCGGCAGTGCACCGGCTGTCACGAGCCGGGCAGACAACAGTCCACCGGTCCGGATCTGATCGGCGTCACGGAGCGGCGCAGCGTTGACTGGCTGCGCCACTGGCTCAAGAACCCCTTGCAATGGGCACAAGAGGACTCGGTGGCTGGGGCGCTGAAAAAGCAGTTCGGATCGCAGATGCCGAACCTCGACCTGTCGAATCGGGATGTCGAGGGGCTCATCAACTATCTCGCGGTCCTCACGCAGCAGCGTCGGTCGGGGCAGTAGGGGTGCGCCGGCGTTCCGGTCTCGCGGTCGGGGGTGCTGTGGTGCTTCTGGCCGCCTGCCACACGACACAGCTGCTACGGCCCGCCGAGCTGAGTGTCGTGCCGGGCACGGAGCCCGTGTGGGTAACACGGGCCGACCACTCCACGGTGCTCGTCCACGCGCCGGAGGTGAATCACGATACGCTGTCGGGATTCGTCGCGGGCGCCTACCAGGAAATGCCCGTGTCCGATGTCGTGACGATTCGCGCGCGCCATCGGGCGCTGGCTCGAACCGCTCTCCTGGTGAGCACTATCGGCAGCGCGACCTTCGCAACGCTCGTGTATTTCGGCAACCGGAAATACGTCGGGGGGAACGCCCAGACTTGCACGACCGGCCTGCCCGACGAAAACGTCGCTCCGTGTTGCAGGGTGCTCCCCAATACTCCGTGCGGGTGACACATGCGCCATCTCTCTCGTTTCGCCGCCGCCTCCACCTTCTCACTCCTCGCCGCGTGCCATACGATGCGTGCGGTACGCCCCGCCGAGTTGAATGGCGTCCCCGGATTGGAGCGCGTGTGGGTGACCCGGGCCGATCATTCCCGGGTCATTGTGCTTTCGCCCGAGGTACAGGGTGACACGCTGAAGGGGTTCATCTTCGGCGAGTATCAGAAGATGCCGATGTCCGACGCGCTCGCCATTCAGGCGCAGCATCAAGCGCCGGTGCGAACGGTCGCCCTCGTGCTCGGCGCCAGCGCGGTCGTGCTGGCGGGGGTCATCTACCAGGGCAACCGCAACTACGTGGGGAATGCGCAGACCTGTACGACGGGACTTCCCGATGACAACCCCATCGCGTGCCCGCATCCCCTGCTCACCCGCTAGGTGTATTGGGTCGCACCTCGGTGACACCGCAGCGCGGGGCGCGGCGTATGGTTGTAATCGAGAGCGGAGATGCAGTTCGTGACGTCATCGACAGGAATCATCGAGGCCCTCGCCTGCGTTCCCGGGATCGTCATTCCCATGGTTCGCGAGGCCGACCCGGCGATCGTCAAGTGCCGCCCGCCATCCGGAAAGTGGTCCATCCACGAGCACGCGTGCCACGTCGCGTCCGTCCATCCCATGTTCTTCGAGCGGCTCGACCTGATGCTCTCGCAGGACGATCCGGTGATCCGGTCGTACGATCCCGGAAGGGACGATCCGGAGGAGGCACTGTTGAGGGTCAATCTCGACGAAGCCTTGACACGCTTCGAGCGTGACCGGGCGCTGCTCGTGGACCGGCTGCGGCGGTTGCCGAGCGATGCCTGGCGCCGGACCGGGCGGCACGACGAATACAACTCGTACTCCGTGACCACGATGTTCCGCCACGTGGTGCTCCACGACTTCTTTCACGCCTATCGCATTGAGGAGCTGCTGCTGCGGAAGGATTGGCCGGCGCCTAGACCGTCGCCCGCGTCCGGTTGATCACGCCCGCTTCTTCGAGCGCCGCCTGGGCCGCGGCGAGCCGCGCGGTCGGGACCCGGAACGGTGAGCAGGACACGTAGTTCAGGCCGCTGCGGTGGCAGAATTTCACCGAGCTCGCTTCACCGCCGTGCTCCCCGCAGATCCCGACCTTCAAATCGCTGCGCGCGCCGCGCCCGAGCCGCACCGCCATCGAGATGAGCTTCCCGACCCCGTCCTGATCGAGCACCTGGAACGGGTCGTCCGGAAAGATGCCGTGCTCGATGTAGAAGGGGAGAAACCGGCCCGCGTCATCGCGTGACAGGCCGAACGTCGTCTGGGTCAGGTCGTTCGTCCCGAAGGAGAAGAACTCGGCCTGCTTCGCGAGCTCGTCCGCCGTGAGGGCCGCGCGCGGCAGCTCGATCATCGTCCCCACCAGGAACGGCACGGCGCGTCCTTCGGCGTGAAACACTTCCTGCGCCACCCGGCGCACGATCTGCGCCTGGCGCCGCAGCTCCTCGACGTGCGCCACCAGAGGGATCATCACTTCCACCACGACCCGCTTGCCCCGCGCCACGACGCGGCAGGCGGCCTCGAAGATCGCCCGCGCCTGCATCTCGGTGATCTCAGGGTAGGTGATCCCGAGGCGGCAGCCGCGATGCCCGAGCATCGGGTTCGCCTCGACCAGCGCCGCGACGATCCGCCCAAGGCTCGCGGCGGGGAGCTTCATCGACTTGGCGAGCGCGGCGATCTCGGGGGCCGTGTGCGGGAGAAACTCGTGCAGCGGCGGGTCGAGCAGGCGAATCGTCACCGGGAATCCGGTCATCGCCTCGAAGATCCCCTCGAAGTCGTCGCGCTGCATCGGCAGCAGCTTCGCGAGTGCCTGGCGGCGCCCCGTCTCGTCCGAGGCGACGATCATCTCGCGCATCGCGGTGATGCGATTCCCCTCGAAGAACATGTGCTCGGTGCGGGTCAGCCCGATGCCAGTGGCGCCAAACGCGATGGCGTTGGCCGTCTGCTCCGGCGTATCGGCGTTGGTGCGGACCTCGAGGCGCGACACCTTGGAGCACCAGTCCATGAGCTTCTTGAACATCTGAAAGGTCTGGCTCTCCTTGGCATGGAGCGATCTCTCCACCAGCACCTGGACGATCTCCGAGGCGGCGGTCTTGAGTTCGCCCGGATAAACTTCGCCGGCAGTGCCGTTGATCGAGATTGGATCGCCCTCCTGATAGGTCG
>JBGPIJ010000121.1:0-8704 GCA_041484865.1 Gemmatimonadota bacterium | reverse complement strand
CCGGCTGGCGTCGAACTCGCTCCTCGAGGGGCTCGTGTTCGCCGAACGCGTGGCGCGCGCGGTCGCGGCGGCGGACGCCGCGGGCGGTGCGTGGCTCGACGCCCGTCCGGTCACGGACTTCCGCGAGCGGTTTCCCGGCGTGACGCGCATCCTCGACCAGCACGGCCTCGACCCCACGCGCGACCGGATCCCCGTGGCGCCCGCACAGCACTACGCCATGGGCGGGATCGCGACCGACCTGGACGGCCGCAGCAGCCGGCCGGGGCTGTGGGCGGTGGGGGAAGTGGCGTGCACCGGTGTGCACGGCGCGAACCGGCTGGCGTCGAACTCGCTGCTCGAGGCGCTCGTGTTCGCCGACCGTGCCGCCCGCGCGCTCGCCGGGGAGCCGGTATCTGAGCCGTCGGCGCCCCGCGCAGCGGGGCTCGGCGTTGCGGCCGGCGGGTCCGATGCCGACGCCCGGTGTGAACCGCTACGCGCCCAGTTGCGCCGCATCATGTCCCTGCACGTGGGCGTGCAGCGGAGCGAGACGTCGCTCTTGCTCGCGGAGCAGGCGCTCGCCGATATAAGCGTGGCGACCCTCCCCGCCGCCTGGCGGACGCGGAACCAGCTCCTCGTGGCCCGCCTGATCGCCGCGGCAGCACGGCGGCGACGCGAGAGCCGGGGCGGGCATGCGCGGGTGGACTTCCCGCGCCCGCTCCGCACCGCCCGAATCAAGCGCCCGCGATGACCGTCACCGCTCGGCCCGACCTGATCGCCGAAATCCGGGCGCTCAAGGCGGAGCGGCGCGCCGTGATTCTCGCGCACAATTATCAGATACCTGAGATCCAGGATGTCGCGGACGTCGTGGCGGACTCGCTCGCGCTGGCGCGGCGGGCCGCCGCGAGCGACGCCGAGCTGCTCGTCGTGTGCGGGGTGCATTTCATGGCCGAGACCGCCGCGATCGCGAACCCCGGCAAGCGGGTGCTCATCCCCGATCTCGAAGCCGGGTGCTCGCTCGCGGCCACGATCACGCCCCAGGATATCCGGGCCTGGCGGGCCACGCATGCGAACGGGCTCGTGGTCGCGTACGTGAACTGTAGCGCGGCGGTGAAAGCCGAAGCCGACTACTGCTGCACCTCGGGCAATGCCGTGGCGGTGGTCCAGGCGCTGCCCCCGCACGTGCCCGTGCTGTTCGTGCCGGACTTCTTCCTTGGGGCTCATGTGCGACGGGTGACGGGCCGCGACATCGACGTGTGGATGGGCGAATGCCACGTGCACGCGGCGCTCACGCCGGATACCGTCGCTTCGAAGCGGCTCGAGCATCCGGACGCCGAATTCCTGATCCATCCTGAATGCGGATGCGTGACCAGCGCGATGTACTACGCCGCGGCGGAGGGCGAGGTCGAGCGGGGCGCGAGCCGGATCGTCTCGACGGAGCAGATGATGCAGCGGGCTAAGGCCTCGAGCGCGCGCTCGTTCGTCGTCGCCACCGAGACGGGGGTGCTCTACCGGCTGCGGCGCGAGAATCCCGACAAGGCGTTTTATCCCCTCGCCGAGTCGGCGGAGTGCCACTACATGAAGCGGATCACGATCGAGAAGCTGCGGGATTCGCTCCGATACGTGCAGCACGAAGTCAGCGTAGAGCCGGAAATCGCCCGGCGCGCGCGGCTCGCCATCGACCGGATGCTCGCGATTGGCTGAGCAGCTCGGCCAGGCGGAGGTGCGCGGCGCCCTCGCCGAGGACGGCGCCCGCGCGGATGTGACGACGGCGCTGCTCGGTCCCATCGGCGATCATGGCGCGGTCGGCGAATTCATCGCCGAGGGCCGGTTCGTGCTGGCGGGCCTGCCGATCGTGGCCGCCGTGTTCCAAGAGCTCGACCCCCGCGCGCGCACCGAGGCCCGGTGCCCTGAGGGGGCGTGGATCACGGCCGGAGCAACGCTGGCGACCGTGCGCACCACCGCGCGCGCCGCGCTCGCAGGCGAACGGGTCGCGCTCAATTTCCTGCAACACCTGTCGGGGATCGCGACGCTCACCCGCCGCGCGGTGGACGCGGTGGCCGGGACCGAAACGCAGATCACTCACACCCGTAAGACCACGCCCGGGCTCCGCGCGCTCGAGCGTTACGCCGTGACAGTGGGGGGCGGCGTCGAGAATCGAGCGAGCCTCGCCGAGGCGGTCCTGTGGAAGGACAACCATTGGATGCTGCTCGACCGCGCCGGCGTGCGGCTCGCCACCGTGTTGCGAGGCGCCCCGCCCGGCCTTCCGATCGTGGTCGAAATCGAGAACGAATCCCAGTTCGAGGAGGCGCTCGCGGCCGACGTTGGGCACATCCTCGCCGACAATCAAACGCCCGAACGCATCGCCGACTGGGCGTGCCGCGCCGGACCCGGCGTGCGGATCCAGGCCTCGGGCGGCATCACTCCGGAGACGGCGCGCGCTTACGCCGAGGCCGGAGTGGCGCTCATCTCGATCGGGTCGCTCACCCATTCCGCACCTGCGGCACCCATCCGGTTCGAAGTACGGTGACCGGATCGCTCGCGGACGTGATCCGCGACGTGGGATTCGTACTCGAGTTGCCGGATGGAACACCCTGGAAGGACGAATCCACAGCGCTGTCCCAACACCCGGCGTAAGGGTAGTATGCGTTCTCCTTCTCGAGCGGAACGATCGTGCAATCATTCGCCTGGCTGATCGCGGCCGGCCTTCTGCAACCGACCGGCGGCGCCCCTGGGCCGCTGCTCGCGCCGCAACCCGCAAGCTTCGAGGCATTCGCGGCACCGTCCGACAGCGGACGGCCCCGTCCCAAGGCGATCGAGTTCAGCGACGCGTACTACACGCGGCTCACCATCCATCGCTATGCGAGCTACGCGACGTTGCCGCTGTTCGTCGCCGAATACGCGCTCGGCCAATCGCTGTACAACCAGACGGCCGACTCGATCCTTCGCTCCAGCTCGACACGCAACTGGCACGGGCTTGTCGCCAATGCCATCGGCGCCGTGTTCGTCGTGAACACGGTCACCGGTGTGTGGAACCTGGTAGAGGGCGCCAAGGCGACCGAAGGACGAACGCGCCGCTACGTACACGCGGGATTGATGCTGCTCTCCGACGCCGGCATGGCGTGGACCGCGCAGATTGCCCCAAACCGGCGAACGCTGTCCACCAACCGCGCCAAGCACCGCAACGTGGCGATGATCTCGATCGGAACGGCCGTCGTCGGCGATGTGATGATGCTGATTTGGAACAAGAAGTGACCGCCGTACCGGTCGGGGTCAGTCAGCTCGTCGCCCGCTGGGCGCACCTCTACAGCGACAGCAAAGCGGTGAGCGTGGGGATCACCTTCGCGCATTTCGCGAGCATGCTGGTAGGCGGGGGTTTCGCGTTCGTGGCCGATCGCGACGCGTTTCGGCTGTCGCGGGAACCGGTGTCGGACCTGCCGCGCGAGATCGCGAACATGGCGAGCGTCCACCGCTGGGTGATCGGCGGCCTCGTCGTGGTGGTCGTGAGCGGCGTGTTCATGATGCTGGCGGACATGCACACCTACGCCACATCGGTCACGTTCTGGACCAAGATAGGACTGTTCGCGCTACTCGTCGCGAACGGATACGGACGGATCCGGTCCGAGACGGCGATCGAGAGCGGCGCTCCGCGCGGATGGACCTGGCTGCGGCGCACCTCGGTCGCGAGCGCCGTGCTGTGGCTCGCGGTCCTGCTGGTCAGCACGATCCTCACGGTGAGCTCCTGACGATGGCGACTCCTGGTCCTGCGTGCGAGCAGTGTGAGCTCGCCAACCGGCGCGACTTTTTGCGCGATACTCTCGCGGCCGTCGCCGCCGCGTTCGCCACCTTCGGCGTGACCCCCGTCCAGGCCGCGGCGCTCGGCGTCCGGTTCGCTCGCGGGATCCGCGTAGGCAGCGAAGAACACTCCTATCCCATCCCCGCAGCCGATGGCGCCACCATCGACAAGGAGAATGAGATCATCCTGGTGCGGTTCGAGCAGAAGGTCTACGCGTTCAACCTCTCGTGTCCTCACCAGAACACGGCACTGCGCTGGAATCCCGACGAAGCCCAGTTTCAGTGTCCGAAGCATCATTCCCGCTATCGCCCGGACGGCATCTTCGTCTCCGGGCGGGCTACCCGGAGCATGGATCGGCTCGGGGTCCGCCGGGACGCCGGGAACGTCGTCGTGAACGCGGACCAGTTCTACCGCCAGGACAAGAATCCCACCGAGTGGGCGGCGGCGGTGCTGGCGTTGTAAAGTCCCGTACAGACGTAGGTGGGGAGTACACTTCTCCCCACCCGCGGGTAAAGATCCCCGCTGAACCCGCTACTGCGCGTTACTCGGCTCGCTCGCTATCACGGGGCTCGGTGTGCACACGAGGTTCCCGGGTGCGCTGGATGCGGTCTTGTCGTAATAGCAGTCCTTGGAAGGACTCGTCGGATCGTTGCAAGCCGCGATCGCGAGCATCGACGCAAAGAGCACAGCCAGTACGAAACGCATAAACCCTCCTAGTGAATGTCCCCTGACGGCTCGAGCAACATGGCATGCCGGGCCTGAAAGCACGTTGAAAGGGGACGGAACCTTGGCTCATCCTCTCACGGTTGCGGGGGTGCGTTCGGCAACGCATGTTCGGCAACTTCCTGCCGTTTCACATCGTCCGTGAGGTGATCATGACCAGGGGATCAGGCGAGTGGGCTCCACTTCCGTTGCGGCTCGTCATGGGCTTTGCCTTCATGTTTCACGGCTGGCCCAAGGTCTTTACCGGCGCCGGCCATCAGGGATTCGTCGGCAATTTGCACATGCTGGGGGTGCCCGCCCCGGAAGTGTCCGCGTGGCTGCTCGGGGTGCTCGAAGTGCTCGGCGGGCTGGCGTTGCTGGCGGGGGCGTTCATAACGGTGTTCGGCCTGCTGCTCGTGGTGCATCAGCTCGGCGCGCTCTTCAAGGTGCATCTCGCGGCGGGGTTCAGTTTCGTTCACGTCACCGGGATGTCGCCTACCGGTCCCGTCTTCGGCCTGCCCGGCTACGAAGTGAACCTGCTGTTCATCGCGGGGCTGCTGGCGCTGATCCTCGGAGGCGCCGGCGCGTTGTCGGTGGACGGGATGCGGGCGAGAAGGGGCGACGCAGGGATGTCCTAGCCCGGCACGGCCTGGCTAGAATCGGACACCCACGCTGAGCGGCACGAACCACATCGTGCCGCTCGGCGCCTCGATCAGATGGTAGCGCGCCTCGGCCAAGAGCCGGGCTCGTCCGCCGATCGGTATCGCCCCACCGAACCCGGCCGACGCCCCGATCGCCCCCTGCTTCCAAGAGGGGCCCTCGAGCGTCGACACAGCCACTGACTCGTCCCGCCTGGGACATCGGAGAGGTAGTAAGGGCCCGCACCACCGATCACGTAGAAATTCGGCCCCGCTTCGGAATGCGCTCACCCGGACCGTCGCAAGACGGCTGACCTATCCGCCCCGGATTGTCAGGCGTACGTTAGAGAGCGTAGGGCCGCCCGCGAGATTGCACCCGGAGGAGCCTATGAAGACGTGGACTCACACGACCGCGACCATCATTGCTCTTGCAGTCCTGCTCGTCACCGCCGCCTGTACCGCGCGATACTCGATTCAACCAGCGCAGCTGAGTCCGACCCACGGGCCGGACCGCGTATGGGTCACGCGCGCGGACGATTCGACGTTCGCCGTGGACCAGCCCCGCGTTCGTGGCGACAGTCTTTTTGGGATCGTGGGCGGGACACCGGAGCACATACCGCTCATTGACGTCGCGGGCCTCCGCGAGGAGCGAGTCTCTCCCAGTCGCACCGCTGGGCTGGTGGTCGCCCTGGGCGGAGTAGCAGCCGCGTTTACCTACTATGTCGTGACCTACGATACCGGGGGGCGCAGGGTCTGCAATCTCCTCTGCCCCATCAACAACCCGGCTTGTTGCATCGGATAGGCGACGCGTGCGCTACTCAGCCTGGAGCCGATACCCCACGCCGGGTTCGGTGAGGAGGTAGCGCGGCCGCGCGGGGTCGCGCTCGAGCTTGTGGCGGAGCTGCGTCATGTACACGCGCAGATAGTGCGTGTGCTCGACTGAGTTCGGACCCCACACCTCCTTCAGGAGGTGGAGGTGTGTGATGACCTTTCCCGCGTGCCGGACGAGCATCGTGAGCAGCTTGTATTCGGTCGGCGTGAGGTGCACCTCGACGTCCGCCACGAACACGCGCCGCGCGCCCAGGTCCACTTTCAGCTCGCCGACCGCGAACACAGGCTCCGATCGCCCGTCGCCCGCGCGCTGCGCGTGGCGCAGCGCGACCCGGAGCCGGGCCAACAGCTCCCCGGTGGCGAACGGCTTCGTGAGGTAGTCGTCCGCGCCGGCGTCGAGGGCGGCGATCTTGTCCTGCTCCTGCCCCCGCGCCGAGATGACGATGATCGGCGTGGTCGCCCATTCGCGCAGCCGCCGCGTGAGATCGATACCGTCGCCGTCCGGAAGTCCGAGATCGAGGAGGATGGCGTCCGGGTTGCGCCCGGTCGCCTGGCCCATCCCTTCGCGCGACGTGCTCGCCTCGACGAAGCGATAGTCGTGACTCTCGAGGGCGGCCTTGAGAAAACGGCGCATTTGAGGCTCGTCCTCGATCACAAGAACGAGTGGGGCAACTCCGGGCATGGGCCCGAACCTACTCGGCTTCCGCCTCGACGGGTACGGCCGAGGGGGAAGGACCCGAGATCGGGAGCGTGAAGCGGAACACGGCTCCTCCCTCGGGACGATTGTCCGCCGTGATTCTGCCGCCGTGGGCGGTAATGATCCCGCGGCAGATCGTGAGTCCGAGCCCGACGCCCGCGGTGGCGGCCACCGACGACGTGCGGTAAAACTTCTCGAAAATGCGGTTCTCCTCGCCTCGCGGGATACCCGGACCCCGGTCGGCCACCTCAACCGTGACCAACCCCTCACCCGCAGTGGCCGAGATGTCGATCGGCGTTCCCGGCGGCGTGTATTTCAGGGCGTTCTCGAGCAGATTCACGAAGACTTGCTCGATGAGCACCGCATCGAGGGGAACGAGCGGCAGGTCCGGCGGGAGGTTCACCTTCACCTCGCGGCCACGCAGCCGGTCCTCGAGCCGAATCAGCGCGACGCCGACGGACTCCTCGAGCGGTTGCCATTCCTTCTGGACTTGCAGCGCGCCGCTCTCCACCCGGATCATGTCGAGGAGATTGGCGATCAGGCGGTTCATCCGCTGCGCCTCCTCGAGGATCGTCGTGAGCATGTCGCGCCGCGTCGCCTCTGGCGCCCCTCGTCCCTCGAGCAAGCTGCTCGCCGCGCCCGTGATTGCGGCGAGCGGCGTGCGGAGATCGTGAGAGAGCGAGCTCAGAAGCGACGTGCGCAACCGTTCGGCCTCGATCTCCACCTGTTCCTTCTGCGCCTGCTCCGCCAGCATCGCCCGCTCGAGCGCCCCGGCCGCCTGCCCCGCGAACGTCTCGAGCAACCGCTGCACCGTCGGATCCTGAAATCGCTTCGGGTCGGGCGGCCGGACGCCCAGGACGCCGATGGTGCCGCTCGACGCGACGAGCGGGAGATAGAGCCCCTGCGCCGCGGGAAGCGTGTCCGTGCCCGCCCCAGCGGGCGTCCCCTGCTCGAACACCCACGTGGCGACGCCCTCCTCCTTCTCGTCGATCGGGTAGGCGGGGGGCGTCCCGATCGGGACGCGGAGACGGCGTGTCTCATCGGGCAGAAGAATCTGCGCCGGTGCGCCGAACGTCTCCCGCACGTGGGTGGCGACCGTGACGACGAGCTCGGATTGGCCGCGCGTCCCGGCCAACTCTCGGCTCATGGCGTACAGCGCCCCCGTGCTCCGCTCTCGTTCCCGCGCCGTCTCCGCCTGTGCGCGAATGCGCAGGGTCAGGGTGGTCATGATCAGCGCGATGACGAGCATGACACCGAACGTGAGCAGGTAGCGCACGTCGGAGACGGCGAAGGTGAAGCGCGGGGGCACGAAAAAGAAATCGAACAGGGCAATGGAGAGGAACGAGGCGAAGATGGTGGGCCCCCGCCCGTAGCGGGCGGCGACGAGCGCGACGCCGAGCAGGAACACCATGGCCACGTCGGTGACGGTGAGGAACCGAAACACCGGGAACGCCACGAGCGCGGAGAGCGTCACCGACAGCGCCGCCCACGCGTATTCTGCGGCCGGTGCCGGCCGGGTCGCGAGCGGAGCGCGTCGCGTCCGCTCCGCCTCCACGTCCCCGGTGATGACGTAGACGTCTAGGTCACCCGACCGGCGGACCAGCTGATCGAGCATCGAGCCGAACAGCTTGTCCCGCCAACGGGGGTGGGTAGGCTTGCCGACAACGATCTTGGTGGCGTTGTGGGCCTGCGCGTAGGCGAGCACCTCCTCCGCCGGGTTGAGACCCGAAAGCGTCACGGTCTGTGCGCCGAGCTCCTGCGCCAGCTGAAGATTCTGCACCAGCGCATCCCGGTCTGAGGCCGAGATCCGCTGGCCCGGGGCCTCGACGTACAACACCACCCAGTCGCATTTCAGACTCGTGGCCATCCGCTTGCCCGCTCGCACGAGCCGTGCGCCCGCCGGGTTCGGACCGATGCAAACGAGCAGCCGCTCCCCGGCGGGCCACGTCTCCCGGATGCCGTGCTCCCGCATGTAGCCGCGCATCTGCGCGTCCACCCGCTGTGCGGTGCGACGCAGCGCGAGCTCGCGCAGGGCGATCAGATTGCCTTTGCGGAAGAACTCCT
>JBGPIJ010000120.1:0-8742 GCA_041484865.1 Gemmatimonadota bacterium | reverse complement strand
CTTCACCGACGCGCCCGAGCCGAGCTCGACCAGGGTGCGCGGACCGGTGAGCGTCCGGACCTCGTCCGCCGCACCGGCGAGAATCCCCGTCTCCGTGCGCGTGAGGTAGTACTCGGGCGTCTCGGTGATCAGCTCGAACAGGCGGCTGCCGCGCTCGTCGTAGAGGAATCGACACGGCAGCCAGCGGGGGCGATCGGAGAGTCCGATCACCACCGCCTTCGCGAACTCGAGGGCGGGATCTTCGGCCCGCAGGGCGGGCGCGAGCTCGGGCTGACGGCGGACGGCACGCGAGGCAGCAGGCATGTCCTTACCCTAACGGTGGGAGGTTCCCGGGGTTCCCCGCCAAACCGAACACGTGGGCGACCCTCCCGCTAGAGCGGGTCGGGACGCAGCACGGCGTCCATGCCCATCCAGAGCTGCTTCCAGATCCCCATTCCCACGCCCAGGCCGAGCGAGATCTTCGAAATGCCGTACCTGCCCCACAGGTCGTCGGCGCTCATGTACCAGCGGCCGCGCACGCGGAGCCCGCCGCCATCGTGCCAGGCGACGATCGGCACCGAGAGCGGCGCGGTGATCCCGTGCAGCGCGAATGTCCCCACGGCGATGGCGTGGACGGAGTCGTCGGCGTCGCGGCTCGCGCCCACGACGCTGTCGATCGTGAAAGTGATGTGCGGGTGTTTGCCCGTCTCGAGCACGTGGTCGCGGGCGAAGGAATCGCGAAATTTCTCCCCCGTCACGAGCGCGGCGGCGTCCACGACGATGCTGCCGTGCGCGCCTCTCCAGGTCACCGTATCTGGCGCCATCAACTCGCCGTGCACGGCCTCTTCGCACACCGCCCGGACGCGCCCCCGCGGAAACAACGGGATGTGCACCGTGTCGCTGAAGGCGTCTTTGGGCGGCAGCTTGATCGCGGTCGCATCGACGCTCCAGCCGGTCCCGGAGCTTCTGCCCTCTCCCGGCAGCCAACCCGGATCGGAGGGACAGGTCGTGGCCCAGAGCTGGTTCATGTGCGGGTTGATCTGCCACCAGGCCACGCTCGCCTTGGAATCGACAGTGAGGCGGGCACCGGAGGCGGCGGACCGTGGCAGGAACGCGCACAGCGCGATAGTCCCGATGAGACACAGTCCGCGGATCAGGCTGCCGGTCGTCATGTGAACTCCCTTGGAGGTGCGTGGAAATTGACGCCTCTAAAGGTAGCCGCGGAAGCCTCCGGGCATTACTGCCTTGGACGCGATGCCAGGTTCGAACGCGGCTATCGCTCCAAGGAATCAATCCTAGAGAGCGAGACGAATCGACGGTGCGTTCCTGGGCCCGCTTCCGGACCGCTGCCATGTTTTGGTGCGGGTCTCGAGCCACTCCGCCTGGGAGACCACGGCCCGATTCCCGCATGTAACACCCGTGCGGGAATAGCTCAGCTCGGAAGAGCGCAACCTTTCCAGGGTTGAGGCACAGGTTCGAATCCTGTTTCCCGCTTTCGGATTGGTCCTTTCGGTCCATAGCCGAACGGTGCGTCTTCCGTCGCCCCAACGGTACGAAGGGAAGGCTAGTGATCATGCCATCGATGCCCAGCCTGGACGCCGCGAGCTCGATCAACATTCTTCTCGTCGAAGACAATCCGGCGGATGTGGATCTTACGCTCCGCGCGCTGCAGCGCGCCAAGCTCCAGAATCGCGTCTGGACCGTCGGGGACGGCGCTGAAGCGCTGGAGTTCCTGCGCAGTCATGCGAGCCCCGCACCCGATCTGGTGTTGCTGGACCTGAAGCTCCCCAAAGTCGATGGCCGCGAGGTGCTGCTCCGTATACGAGAGGACCAGCGGTTGAACACGTTGCCGGTCGTCGTCTTGACCTCGTCCGATGCGGACCACGAGCACCTCACGGCACTCGCGGCGAACGCCTTCCTGACCAAACCCGTCAATTTCGAGCGGCTGGACGCGGTGGTCCGCTCCATCGCAGGACTCGGCTGGGCGATCGTCAAGCTGCCCACCTAGCTTCCCCGCGGGACTTAGGGAGTAAGAAACTCGTCCATATCCGCGGCCGTAGCCGCGGCATTTGGGAACGTCGTGACGCCGAGCGCCTTGAGCGAAAGCCGCAGCGTGCTTTCGTGCTGATACAGCGCGCTCGATTGGTAGCCGCGCTTCACCTTTGCGCCGACCACGACCCACACCACGCGACCCCCGCCGTGCTCGCTCGTGGACCCCGCCTCGTCGAACGTGATGATCAGCAGGCCGTCGGGCGCGAACGCCGGATGCGTGATCAGCGGGTCGATATTCGTGCGCAGCCAGCTGTCCGCCGTCGCGAGCGAGCAGTCGTGCGCGTCATTGCACAGGTTCGGTGCGACGAACGAGTAGTTCGGGAGCGCGTTGTTCGCGAGGTCGGTCGCGAACTGGGTGAACGGCACGAGGTTGTCACGCTGCGCCGTGTCGTTCACGACGTCGGATAGCAGCGCGATCGTGTTGTGCTTGCGCGCGTAGTTGCCCACGTCCGGCCCGGTATAGCCCACGGAGGGGAGGTCCTCCGCATACGACTTCCAGGTCTTGCGCGCCGCGACGAGCCGCCGCACAACGTTGTCCGTAGTGGCGACACTCGAGTAGCTGTCGTCGTTCGAGATGATGGCGCCGGCCGTCATCATGAAGTAGTTGCCGATCGAGGGATGCGTGTCGGCGTAGTACTGCGTGGCGAGGCCGTACTGCTGGGCGAGGCCATTCAAGTAGGGCATCTCCGAGTCCCCGATCACCCCCGCGTAGTCGGTGTTCTCGAGCACGATGAGCACGACGTGTCCGAAGGGCGCGCCGACACTGGGCCCGGCCACGGTCGGCGTTCGATCGCAGGCCACGCCCACCAGGACCGAGCCCAGCAGCGTCGTCGCGAGCAGGCGACCGACGGAATACATCTGGCTCAATGCTCCCTCGTTAGAGGCTCCGCAGGAATCGCAGCAGCGAGTCCCGCTCCCGCCCCGACAGTGAAGTGAACCGGTCGCGCGCGCCGCTCCCTTCCCCGCCGTGGAGCCGGATCGCCTCGGCGATCGTTCCCGCTCGGCCGTCGTGCAGGAAGCGGCTCCGGAAGCGGAGTCCCATCAACGGCTCGGTTCGAAACTCGGACGGCGTCGCCTGGCCCAGGCAGATATCGGCGAGTCCCGCTCCCATGTCGTGCAGCAGCAGATCGGTGTACGCGTGCACGACCGTGTTCCGCACCGCGCGACTGCCGCTCGAGCCGGTGGGCAGGGACGGGAGGTGACACGACGCGCAACCGATCCGGGTAAACGTTCCGCGCCCCGCTGCCGTCAGCAAAGTGAAGCGCGCGGGCGCGGGTGGGGCGAGCAGCTCCGTGAACACCGTGGTGGCGTCGAGGTCCCCCTGCGACAGCTCCGGATCGGCGGTCGGATCGACCCCCGCCGGCAGGGCAGCCCCGCGTATCGTCTGCTCGTCGGGCTCCAACGGATTCGTGATCCCCATCTCATAGATGAAGGCGCCGCTTTGGAACTCCTCCAGCGTCGCGGCGTTTGCCTTCCGCCCGAACCGGCCGACGCGCCCATCGGCCATGATGCTCGCGCGCCCGGCGACGCCGTCGTGATCCCGGTCGTCGGGGTCGGCGTGCGAAAGGATGACGGAATCGGGCACGGCTTCCAACAACCCGAAGCCCAGCAGGCTCGGCGTCGTGCGATGCCCGGTCCCTGTGGCTTCAGGCAGCAACGGCTCCTTGGTGATGCCGAGCGCCGCGCGGAGTGCCGGCGTAACGCTGTCCTGAATTACCTGTCCTCCAAGGGGTTCGAGGTCGTCGCAGCTCCCGCTGTGGAACGCCGTTTGATGGGTCTCGATCGGTGTACCCGAGCCGCCCACCACCGGCGTGTTGTGACAGGCCGCGCACGAGACCCCGTTGAAGAGCGGACCGAGACCGGTTGCGGGCGTAAAGACCGTGTTGAACACGACACTGCCGCGGAAGAACTGGTGTCGCTCGGTGGACGTGATGGCGGCGAGCGGACCCCCCAACTCCCGGGTGAATCCAAGTTCCGGAGTCTCGGCTGCGTTGTCCGTGATGGAGGTGCTCGGGACGGATGCGGTGGGCGTCGGCTGGTCGCAGGCGGCGACTGCAATCGTGCCTGCCATGATGAGGCAGGCGAAACGGTAGGCGTGGGACATGACTCCTCCCAGCTAGAGAGTGAGGTTCGGCGGCTCGACTGGCGTTGCACGCAGATGGCGTGCGGTAGCCTCGGGGCTTTGCGTCGCCGGCTTTCGCCGGGTTTGCCTTTGTCGCGCTCCCTTGGGAGGGTGCGATCCTGCCGAAACGAACAGCGCCTTGCGGCGACTGTGGTTGAAGCAGCGCTTTAGAGTAGCCGCCGCTCGGGCGCTGGGCCGTGATCTCCGTCAACTCCCGCCGGGCAACCAGCACCTCGGGTCAGTGACGACCCGCTCGGGCCGCATCACGTCTCCGCGGCCGCCTTGCTATCGTCGGGATACAACTCGCCCGCACAGTCGGGGCAGACGCCGTGGCTGAACTCCGCGTGGGACCGGCTTTCCACGAACGACTCGATTTCGTGCCATTCGCCGCGGTCGTCCCGCACCTTCTTGCAGTTGGAGCAGATCGGGAGCAGGCCGGTGAGCGTCTTGACCCTGGCCCGGGCGTCCCGCAGGGCGCGCAGGTCGGCGAGAATGACGAACATCGCCGCGCCGAGCAGGATGGCCGCCAGGACGCTGCCCGCGAGATCGATGCGCCCCGAGCGGCGCTGGCTGGCAGCGAGCGCGGCCGTACGGGCCCCGAGCAGTCGCCCTTCTTCCGCCTCCAGGTCGGCGATGGCCCCTCGAATCCTGGTCATCAGGCGCCGTCGCCGACCGGTGGCGACAAAGCGACCGGCTGCGGCCATCCCCAGGCGGCGGGTGGCGACGAGATGACTCAGGCTGCCGAGCTTTTCCAGGACCAGCGGCTCGAGCATGTCGAGTCGGCGTCGCTGCGCGAGATCGTCCATCGTGAGCTTGCGCAGGGCGAGCACGAGGCCCGGGACACTCTCGCGCGCCGAGTCATAGGGCTGAAGGAAGCCGCGCGAGCCGGTCAGGGCGTACCCGCGTGCGCTCGTTTCCGCGTCGGCGACGCGCGCCCCGAGGGCTTCGAGCGTGGCTTCGACGGTAAGGGTATGCGCCACCCAGTCGGCACTGTCACGGGTATCGAGATCGCTGCGGTAGGAGAACCAGTTCACCGCGCCGATCATCGCCAGGGCGGCGGCGAAGGCGAGCGCGACCTTGGTCGAAACCGACGCATCGAGGACACCAGCTTCCCGTACCGGCACGGGGCGGCTCCTGGAGGTAAGGGGCCGTAATCTGGGTGACCGGGTGGGGGCGGGCTAGAGAGGGGCCTCTATGCGAAGCCCCCGAGTGTTCCCACTGTCAGCTCATGGGCATCCACAGAAGTCGTCGAAGTCGCACTCGCAAAATCCGGGCGAACCGCTCCCTCCTCCTCCCACGAACTCGTAGTAGACGACGTAGGCCACTCCCCCGATGCCGCCGAGCAAGGCGGCAGTGCGAACGGGCGAGGACTGTCTCGCCCGCATTTGTCTCACGTCATTCAGCGGAATCTCCTGATACCGGGTGATCGGGTCGCCGGGACGCGGCAACGAGAACCCGATCAGCGTATCTCCCTGCAGCCTCGGCTGCAGAATCCGGTAGACCGAGTCGTTGTGGCGCCGGATGACCCAGACCTCGATCGGGGTTCGGGTGCTCAGGTACTGAAACGGCTGGTGCACGGCGGCTACGTGGCTACAGGCGGCAAAGCTCATAAAACCCACGGCGGCCGCCACGCCGTGTGCGAGCATGCTGCGCTTCGATGAGCTCTTCATGGCTTCTCCTCCGTGCTGTACCCTGCTTGAGCGTCCGTTGCCCGTCAAGGGCAGACTGCGGCCCGATGCTCCCAATTGCGGCGCCACGGCTGCCGTCTTTAGGATCATTTGGGAGACCCTATGCGCGCCACGATTCCTTCCGTGCTGCTTTTCGCAGGTGCCCTGGCGATCGGCGGCTGCAAGCGCTCCGACAGCGGCTTCGCCGCCACACAGGAGCGCGGCCAGATGGTCATGGGAGTGGATCAGTACACATCGGCCCACGTCTTTGAAGACCTCGCAGACGGTGGGCGCATCGTGCTCGATCGCAAGGACGCCGGGGACACAGCTGGGATCGCCACGATTCGCGCCCACATGCAGACCATCGCGGCCGCATTTCAGGCAGGAGACTTCACCAAACCCTTTCAGGTCCACGCGCAGGTCGTTCCGGGCACCGCGGTGATGGCCGCTCACCGGCGCGCGATCCGCTACGAGGCGATCGATCGCCCGCTCGGCGCCGAGGTGCGGCTGCGCAGCGCGGACTCCACCGCCATCGCGGCGATCCATGAGTTCCTGGCTTTCCAGCGCGGAGCACATCACGCTGCTGGTCATGAGGGGATGACAGGTCACCCTCACTAGGTGGGCGCGAGACAGCGACGACACGCTTGGCGCATTGGATACCGCCCTCGCTACAAGGGTGGATCTGCAAACGTGACTGAAGAGATCTGGCGGTAATGGCGGAGCGGGCCGGTCGTTGCCCGTGAGGCAAGTGCGGTGTAGGCTTACAGCAGTCGAACCGTTCGTGCATTAGGATCCCTGCCTCATGCCTTCGCCGTTGCAGCGACTGCGTGACTCCCAAAGCACAGACTCAGAGCGGCCTATCGTCACCACCGGCTGGTAGGTGGCGCCAATCTCTCCACCGAGGAGTCCTCAATGCGTCGTTCGTTCTTGCTCTCCGCAGCCGTTCTCGCCGGTCTCACGACGGCCGCCGCTGCACAGCAGCCGCAGGCCGCTACCAAGCTATCCGACGTCGCGGGCGTATGGAACGCCAAGACCATGACGGGTCCCAAAGACAGCGTAGTCGCCACGACCGTGCTGACCACGACGGCCGATGGCAAAGGTTGGACGATGGCGTTCCCCAACCGCGCGCAGCCGGTCGCGGTGCGTATGGTCAGCATGGGTGGAGACAGCATCGTCACCGAGGCCGGCCCGTATGCGAGCTACCTGAGGCCGGGTCAGTCGGTCACCTCGCTGCGCACCGTCGCCCACTACAAGGGCAACGAGATGTGGGGGACGTCGGTGGCTCAGTACGCGTCGGGGGACAAGCTCACCTTCAAGATCACGGCGACGCGCGGGAAGTAACGGCGGGAGCGTCAGCCTCAGCGACACCCCAAACCCGCGGGACAGCAGCACTCCCGCGGGTTTGATCTTATCCGAAAGCCAAGTCCACAAAGCTGACGTCCATCCTTACGGCAGCGCCAGCTCGTGCGTCGCCCACCACTCCCGCGCCCGGTCCTGGGTCCAGGCGCTCGCGCCCTTCACCTCCCCCAGTCGAAGCGACAGTTCTCTGGCGGACTGGGGTCGCTTCGCGGGGTCCTTCGCCAGACAGGACAGCACGAGGTCATCGAGTGCCGTGGGAATCGGCAGGTTCGTCCGGGCTGATGGCGGCGTAGGCGGCGTCTGGGCGTGCTGCACGAGAAGCCCCAAGGGGGTCTCGGCGGTGAACACGAGTTGCCCGGTCAGGAGCCAGTAGGCCACACAGCCGGTCGCATAAATGTCGGCCCGCCAGTCCACATCAGTCCCCATCGCCTGCTCGGGGGCAATGAACGCTGGCGTACCCAGGACCGCGTCTTCCCGCGTGTGCACCGGGCTCGTGTCCGCGAGGTCGCGGACTGCCCCCACGATTCCGAAATCCAGCACCTTCACGAAGTCGTACTCCTCGCCGTAGCGGCAGAGGAAGATGTTCGCGGGTTTGATGTCGCGATGAACCAGGCCGCATGACTGGGCCTCTGACAGCGAGTGACAGACCTGGCGAAGCAGGTAGATGGCCCGTTCGGGCGGGGTTGGCCCGAAGCGCCGGAGTAGCGAGTCAGCATCGAGGCCGTCGAGCAGTTCCATGACATAGTAGAAGGCGCCGTCGGCGGCTATCCCGAAATCGAAGAGCTCCACGGTATGGGGTGAGCGGAGGCGGGCGATCACCTGGGCTTCGCGCTCGAAGCGGCGGACTGCTTCTTCCGACATTCCGGCACGCGCATCCCCGGCGACGGCCGGCCGGATGAGCTTGATGGCGGCAGGCCTTGCCAGCATGCGATGCTGGGCTCGCCACACCTCCCCCATCCCACCCTCTCCGAGCTTCTCCTCCAGCAGATAGCTTCCCAGCTCGCGCGCGCGCTTGACCTCGGTGCCCAGGTGGTAGACCACGCGGGCACCCACATAGGCCATGCCTACGACGAGGAGGTACGGGAACACGAGCCCGAAGAAGAACTGCGCCGGGTCGAATCGGAGTGAGGTGGCACCCGACGCGATCATGAGCCCGATAGTGACGGGGACCGAGCTGACAGATGCCAGGGCGGCCAACACTGCCCGCCGCGGCGCGGTGGGCACGACGACCGTGAACAGCAGGACCCATACGGCGACCCACGAGAGTCCCATGAAGCCCTGGTGCATCTCGAGTCCCATGGGATCGGCGAACTCGGCCGCGGCGATGGCGTAGCTACTCGCGATCTCGAATGCCAGGCCGATGTTCATCGCCGCGGGAACTGGCAGGCGCGCGCTCCGGATCACCGCGGCGACGAGCAACGCCACCACGATCCCGATCGCGCTGGGGCCCCACTGCAGGAAGCTGCCGAGGAATCGGGCCCGTTCACCTGGCAACAGCAGGGGTGGAAGGACCCCGGCCATGAAGAAGATGAACGCGTACAGCAGGGCGAGGACGCGGAGGCG
>JBGPIJ010000119.1:0-8742 GCA_041484865.1 Gemmatimonadota bacterium | reverse complement strand
TAAAGGCCGCGGGTGCGGTGGCGCTGAGGGGCGGCGCCTTCAAGCCGCGCACGTCGCCCTATTCGTTTCACGGCCTGGGCGAGGCGGCGCTGGACATGCTGGTCGAGGCGCGCGCCGCCACCGGCCTCCCGATCGTGACCGAGGTGCTCGATACGCGGCACGTCGCCATGGTGGCCGCGCGGGCGGATTGTCTACAGGTGGGCGCCAGGAACATGCAGAACTTCGCGCTGCTCACCGAAGTGGGGGAGTCGGGGAAGCCGGTGCTCCTGAAGCGCGGGCTGTCGGCGACACTCGAGGATTTCCTGCTCGCGGCCGAGTACGTGCTGGCGCGCGGCAACCCGCACGTGATCCTGTGCGAGCGGGGGATTCGGACCTTCGAGCGGGCGCTGCGCAACACGCTCGACATCGGCGCGGTGCCGTACCTGAAGCAGGAGACGCACCTGCCGGTGCTCGTGGACCCGAGCCACGCGGCGGGGCGGCGGGACCTCGTCCCGGCGCTCGCCCTCGCGGCGGTGGCGGCGGGCGCGGACGGGCTCCTCATCGAAGTGCATCCCGATCCCGACCACGCGCGATCGGACGGCGATCAGTCGCTGCGCCTCGATACCTTCGCGGAGCTGATGGAGCGGGTGCGCGACGTGGCGGCGACGCTCGGTCGCCCCGCCGCTACGCCGGTAGGGTGAGCTTGAAGCCCTTCGCCTTGAGCGAGGCCACGAGCCCCGTCCGCTCGACCGACTTCATGTAGGCTTCGTCGGGCGTCACTTCCTTCTTCTCCACGAGATCGAGCAGCGCGTCGTTCAGGGTCATCATCCCGAGCTGCTTTGATGTCTGAATGATCGACGGGATCTGGAACGTCTTCCCCTCGCGGATCAGGTTCGCGATCGCCGGGGTCGAGAGCAGGATCTCCCGCGCGGCGACCCGTCCGCCGGCGATGCGCTTGCACAGCACCTGCGCCACTACTCCCCGCAGCGACTCCGAGAGCATCACCCGAATCTGCGACTGCCGGTCGGACGGGAACTGATCGATGATGCGGTCCACGGTGGACGCCGCGGTCGTGGTGTGCAGCGTCCCGAAGACGAGGTGGCCGGTCTCGGCGGTCTCGATCGCGATGGCGATCGTCTCGAGATCGCGCAGCTCGCCCACGAGCACGATGTCGGGGTCTTCGCGCAGCGCCGCGCGCAGCGCGGACTTGAAGCTGTCGGTGTGGAGGCTCACCTGACGCTGCGTCATCACGCACTTCTTGCTCTCATGCACGAACTCGATCGGGTCTTCGATCGTGATGATGTGATCGGTGCGGGTACGGTTGATGAGATCGATCATCCCGCACAGCGTCGTGGACTTCCCCGAGCCCGTGGGCCCCGTCACGAGCACCAGGCCCTTGGACAGGAAGCAGAGCTGCTGCACCTCCTTGCTCAATCCCAGCTGGTCGGCGGTCACAATTTTCATCGGGATCACGCGGAACACCGCGAAGGGTCCCTTGCGGTCGCGAGCCGCGTTCACGCGGAAACGCGCGAGCCCGAGGATCTCGTAGGCGAAATCGGAGTCGCCCGTCTCCTTCCACTCCGCGCGGGTGCGCTCCGGCATGATCGCGAGCAGCAGCGTCTCCAGCTGATCCGCGCTGAGGGCCGGCACGGGCTGGCGCTTGATCTCCCCCTGGGTGCGGAACAACGGCGGCTCGCCGACGCGAAGGTGCAGATCGGACGAGCTCGACTCGACGAGCTGCCTCAGGAGCTTTCCCAGCGTGCGCTCCGCCGCCTGGTATTGGGACGCGGCGAACTCGGTGGGCACGGACGCCTCGGCCGCGGGCGAGGGCGCCGACGGCGGTGCCGCGGGCTGCGGTACCGGGGCCGCCGCCGCGGCTTCCACCGGGGCCGGCGGGGGCGCGATAGGGGCCGAGTGATTGACCGGCGCGACCACCGCTGTGAGGCGGCCCATCTCCGGCACGACCCGGACCCGAACGAGACCGCGATCGGCGGCGTACTCGAATTCGGTTTCGGTCATGCGATCGATGTGGTCGGCCGCATCGGAGGGCGCGACCTCCACGAGCAGGGAGTAGATGTGCTGGTCGGTGAGCGGCTGGCGGCTCACCCTGCGCGGTTTCCCGGCCTTCAACATCGTGACCGGCTCATCCGGGAGGAGATAGAGCTGGTCCCCTTGCTCGCGCAGCAGCACGTCGACGAACGGGTCGATGCGGGCGGCCATGGCTAATCCATGGGCCGGGCGTAGAGCACATGCGCCGGGTTGACGTAGTGGGTGGAGACGTGCGTCCACAGCGCGAAGAACGAATCGCGCGAGGAATTCAGATAATCGAGCAGGCGCGAGTGCTCCGGGGGCAGCTCCACGCTCGCCCACCCGCCGAGCTTCAACCCCCCGGCGAGCACCAGCTCGAGCCCGAGCAGCTTCGCCGCCGAGAGCCGGGCGGGATCGGCGATCGGCGCCTGGCGGTCCACGGCGATCATCACGGTATGGCTCTTCGAAACCAGCATCAAGTCGTCACCCTCTACGGTCTCGGGTTTGAACGCGAAGAACCCTTCCGGCCGGTTCAGCATCTCGACGACGGTTTCAGGACCGTCGTGCTGCGACACCCGCTCCATCACGAAGATCTGCCCGGCGCGCGCGGGCCCTTGGGTGAGCAGGACGTGAGCGGGGACCGTCGTGCGCGGCAGTGCGAAGCCTGTCATGAGGATCGCGTCACGGCTGGCACTGCACGCTCGCCGCGGGGACGCGACCGCACTCGATCTGCTGGTCCATCCCGTTTGCGATCGGCCCGCAGGCGGTCGTCTGCGCGCCTTCCCGCGCCTGGGAGGCCGTGGCGCCGCGGGCGGTGGCGCAGTTCGAGCGCCCGTGATAATCCATGCAGACGCGGCATTCGACCTTGGCGCGGGCCGTGGTCATGAAGAAGAACAGGACCGCAATGGCGAGCACGGCGGCCAGGCTGTAGAGCGTCGAACGTTTCATGACTGAGCCTCGGGCGGTGCTAAGCTAGGGTCGGCGGCATGACTGTCAACAGCGGCTTCGCCTGAGTGGATCAGTCGGGCCACCGTGGCAACCAGGAGTTTCGGCTTGATCGGCTTCGCGGCGAGCTCGGCCGAGAGGTCGGCGATCTGGCGCGCCAGGTCGCGGGACACGTGACCGGTGAGCATGATCACCGGGAGGGACTTGCAGGCGGGGTCGTTGCGCAGCTCCCGCAGGAACGCGAGGCCGTTCATTTCGGGCATGCGGTAGTCCGTGATGACGAGCTGCGGTCGGCGCGTGCGGATGAACGCGAGCGCCTCGCGGCCGTTCGCGACCGGGAAGCAGGAGTATCCGGCGCGCCGCAGCACCTTGCCGAGTGTGGGGCGGAGCAGCGGGTCGTCTTCCACGAGCAGCACCATGTCTCTGGTCGGAGCCCTGAGGAGGCGCCGGGCGTGCTCCACCGCCTCTTCCACGGTCGTGGCCAGTGCAGTGCCCTCGTTGGCGATCACCGGGGACTCCATCTCCGCGACGATGACGACCGGGATCTCGAACAGCTGGGGATCGCGTTGCAGCTTCTGGAGCAGATCGATGCCGTGCGTGTCGGCGAGATCGAGCGCGATGACGATCAGGTCCACCCGCTCCTCGCGCAGGCGCTCGAGCGCGGCCGCTCCCGTGGCGACCGGCACGGCACGCCAGCCCTCGGCCTGGAGGCGCGCGGCGGCGAGCCGCTGCCAATCGTGGTCGCTATGCGCGATCAACACGACGAGAGGGCCCGCTCGCCCCGGCTCCGTCGGCGCGGCGGGCGGGGCGAGGGGTTGCCCGAGGGCGAGCGGGAGCCGCACGAAGAACCGCGAGCCCGCGCCCACTTCGCTTTCGGCCCGGAGCTTCCCGCCGAGCGCGCGCATGATGTTCTGGCTGATCGCCAATCCCAGCCCGACGCCCCCGTGCTCCCTCGTGGTCGAGCTGTCGAGCTGGCGGAACGGCTCGAAGATCGCCTCCAGGTGTTCGGGCGCGATGCCCGGCCCTTGGTCTTGGACCTCAACGACCGCGCCCTCCCCATCGCTCCACCACCGCACCGTGACGCGCTTCCCGCGCGCGGAGAATTTCACCGCGTTCGCGAGCAGGTTCACGATCACCTGCTCTAAGCGGTCGCGCATGGCGCGGACCACGATCGCCTCGCCCGCGGGCGCGAGCGCGATGGCGACGCCCTGCTCGTTCGCGAATCCCGTCACCGCCTCTACGCTCGACTCGACCGCCTCGGCGAGGTTCACCGGTCCCAGGCGCAGGTCCATCCGCCCCGCTTCGAGACGCGACAGGTCGAGCAGATCGTTCACCAGCCGGATCAGCCGGTCGGCGTTGCGGTGCGCGATCTCGAGCAGCTCGCGCGCGGGCTCTCCCATCGCCCCCGCCGCCCCGCCGAGCAGCAGCGACAGCGATGTCTTCACCGACGTCATCGGCGTGCGCAGCTCGTGACTCACGACCGAGACGAACTCCGACTTGGCGCGCTCGCCCTCGACCTCGTGGGTCACGTCGCGGTACAGGACGCTGTGGCCGAGGGGAGCCCCGCCGCCCTGGCGTACCGGCGCCACGACGCGTTGATAGACCGCGCGCCGCGGGAAGGTCAGCTCGAAGCGGTCCCGGAGCGTCGCGTCGAGCGTGAGCGCCTTCTGTTGCACGGCCAGCGCAGCTGGATCGACGAACGAGCCCGCCAGGAACCGGTGCAGGCTGTCCACGCTCGCCCCGAGCACGGCCTCGCGGGGGATCCCCACGAGCTTCGCCATCTCGGCGTTCGCGTGCGCGATGCGGTGGTCGCGTCCGACCAGCATGATCGCGGCGTCGCTCGCGTCGATCAACGCCTCGAGCTGGTTGCGCTGTCCCTGGACCAGGGCGTGCTCGCGCGCCAGGGCCTCCCGCTGCTCCGCGATCGTACTCAACAACTTCGAATAGTAGAGCGACGTCTCGATCTGCCGGCCCAAGACCACGGCCCAATCGAGGTCCTCCTCGGTGTAGACGCCCTCGTCCTCATGCCCGAAGTTCAGCGCGCCGATCACCCGGTCGTTCACGTGCAGCGGCACGATCATGGCTGAGACGTGTCTCCCTTCCTGCAGCAGGATCCCCTCGGTCCCGGGGAGGCCATCCACGCGCACCGGCCGTCCCGTCTGGATCGCCTCGCCGGTGATGCCTTGAGCGATCGGGAAGACCGCCTCGCCGTCGAGGAATCCGCCGCGGGCCCGGTCGAACAGCGTGTGGAGCGAGTAGGTCGTCCGTGAGTCGTCGATGAGGACCACGCTGGCGCGCCGGAAATCGAGGACCCGCTGGACCTTGAGGATCGCGCCCCGGAAGATCTCGCGCATGTCGACGGCCGCGTGAATGAGCGAGGTCAATTCGCCCACGACGGCAAGGCGAGCCGCGGGAGAACGCAGCGGCCCTGTCTGGATGGTGGCGCGATACTCGCGGGCCGCCGACTCGAGCTCGGCCACGGCCGCCAGCGCGGCGCGCCGCTCCTCGGCCGCGACCGCTCCCCGAGCGAGCCAGTTCCGGGCCAGCGCTTCGAGATCGCCGGCCACGTGGGCGAGCCCCTCGGCGCCGAAGCTCGCGGCGGTGCCGGTCAGCGAATGCGCGGCGCGGAAGAGGGTATCCGCCTCCTTCACGCGGAACGGGCCGTCCAGCCGGCCCAGCGCCGTGCGCATCGTTTCGATCCGGGCTCCCAATCCGCCCGCAAATTCGGCCCTGATTTCGGCGAACGGATCGGGGGTGGTCGTCGGGAGGGGGCTGGTCACGGACACAACGCGCGAACCTGCTGCGCCAACTCCGCTGGTTGGAATGGCTTGAAGACGACACCCGCGGGGCACGCGGCGCGCAGCCGGCCTTCGTCCAGCTCGCGGCGTGCCGTCAAAAACACCACGGGCACGGCGGCGGTGCGCGCATCCGCCTTGATGCGGCGGCACACCTCGTAGCCGTCCATCTCAGGCATCATCAGGTCCACGATGATCACGTCGGGAGGCGCAGCCTGCGCCGACTCGACACCGGCGGCGCCGGATGTGGCTACGCTCACCTGCCATCCGGCGGTGAACTCCAGTGTGAGCCGGACAAGGCTGAGCAGGTCATGATCGTCGTCAATTAGCAAGGCCCGGAAGCGTGCGGCCATGAGGTCCTGGCTCGGTGCCGTGCGGTTGCCAATATTAGCAGCGGCGTGAACCCTAAAATCTATATCCTCGACGATGACTTGGTGTATGCCAAGCTCCTGGCTGCGAACCTCGGGCCCGCGGGGCGGTTCCGGTTCGAGCTGTTCGACCGGCCGGACGCCCTTCTGGCCCGGTGCGGCGAGGAGCCGCCGGACGCTGTGATCACCGACCTCGTCATGCCCGAGCTGACTGGGGTAGACGTCGCGCGTCGCCTGCGCACCGCTCATCGGCACCTGCCGGTCTTCGTGCTCACGGGGCATGCCGACATCGCCACCGCCGTCGAAGCGCTGAAAGCCGGTGCCACGGAATACCTCACCAAGCCCGTGAACATCGACGAGATGAACACCCTGCTGACGCGCGCGCTGAAGGAGCGGCCTCTGCTCGAGGAGGGCGCCTCGGCTGAGCAGGCCCGGGGGGAGCAGTTCTCGGTGCGGGCCATCCTCGGGCAGCACCCGCGGGTCGAGGAGGTACGCGCGTTCGTCGCCCACATGGCCGCCATCCCGCGCCCCACCGTGCTGCTCCTGGGCGAGAGCGGGACCGGCAAGAACCTGGTGGCGCGCGCGATTCACTACTCGAGTCCCCACTCGAACGGGCGATTCGTCGAAATCAATTGCTCGGCCCTGCCGCCGAGCCTGCTCGAGGCCGAGCTGTTCGGCTACAAGAAGGGCGCGTTCACCGATGCGCGGGAGGCGAAGCGCGGCCTCATCGAGGTGGCGGACGGGGGCACGCTGTTCCTGGACGAGATCGCGGAGCTCGCGCCCGAGCTCCAAGCGAAGCTCCTGAACGTCCTCGAGAGCCGCCGCTTCCGCCGCCTCGGCGGTACGGAAGAGCTTGAGGTGGCCCTCCGGCTCGTCACGGCCACGAACCGCGATCTCGAGCAGCTCGTGGCCGCCGGCTCGTTCCGTTCCGACCTCTACTACCGGATTGGCGTGGCCAGCGTGACGTTGCCGGCGTTGCGGGACATCAAGAGCGACATCCCGCTTCTGGCGGACCATTTTCGCCTGGCGTTCAGCCAGGAGTTCAAGAAGCGGGTCGATGCGATCGACCCCGCCGCGCTGAAGGCGTTGCAAGCCTGGCGCTGGCCCGGCAACGTGCGCGAGCTGCGCAACGTGATCGAGCGCGCCATGATCTTCACCACGGGTCCGGTGCTCAAACGATCCGACCTGCCGCTGTTGGGGCAGCGCGCGGGGGCAGGGGGGGTCGTGACGGAGCGCACGACGACATTCCACGTTCCCAAGGGGCTCACGCTGGTCGAGGCGGAGCGTGAATACATTCGCTTCACACTCGAGGCGACGGACGGCAACATCCAGCGTGCCGCTGAGGTGCTGGGCATCAGCCGCAAGAACCTGTGGGAGAAGCGGAAGAAGTATGGGCTGCTCAGTGGTACCGATCAGGTTACCGAGAAGTAACGAGATGGCGCAGGCTCCGCCAACGTACGATATCATAACACATTAATGCAAATTGAGTTACCAATTCCACCGAGAGGCACACTGCTTGCTGCCCACCAGGGCATGACCACTCCGTTCATTCGCGGCGTCCTGCTGGGATGCGCGATAACTGTCGCGTTCGTGTCGCTCGCCACCGCGCAGACGATTTCGTCGGCGGCCGCGCAGACGTTCGTGGTGGGCGATCCCGTCACTGCGGCGAGCACGATCACGATCACCGACGCGGCCGGCGGCAACATCAAACAGGGCGGGGGGAACGAAATTCGAATCGTCATCCCGGCAACGCTGGCGATGATCTGGGACACGACGGTCACCACCGTCACCATCACCGGCAACGCCGCCGCGAAGGTCTCGACCACGGTGAGCTACGAGGCCGCGAACAGCATCGTACATCTGACGGTCAACACGAGCTTCGTCGCGGGCGATCAGATCATCGTAGCGGGACTCGGGTTCAGGAACTTCACCGCAGCCGGGGGACCGGCCTTCCTTGGTCTACAGATCAAGAAGGTCGGGTCACCTGTCGCGAATGACAACCGGTCGAAGACGATTGCCGCCAAGGTGTATGGGGTCACGGTGAGCCCGCACGCGACGTCGGCGAGCCAGTTGCCGAGCAACGGCACCAACTACACGGTCGGTTTCAGCGTCACGAATTCCGGCAGCGGCTTTACCAGCTACGATCTGCTCACGAGCAAGCGACCGGGAACGGTGCTCACGACCGTATCGATCGCCGGCGCGGGGATCACCCAGGGCGCGAATCCCGACAGTGCGCGCCTGACCAACCTCCTCGGCGGCAATGCCGTCACCGCGACCGTCACCTACGCGGTCGGCAACGTGGCCGCCGGATCGGTGGACACGCTCGTGTTCAAAGCCCGCGCGGTGGGGAGCGCGGGGACGGCGGATACCGGAAAGCTGACCGTCACTGTGGTACGCCCGAACATGACGATCGCGAAGACGGTGAACCCGACCGGCACCCGACCGCCCGGTACGGATCTCACGTACACGCTCACGATCACCAACACCGGTACGACCAGCGCCGCCGGCGTGGTGGTGGTGGACACGCTGCGCTCGACGGTGCAGTTCAAGGTTGGGAGCGTGTCGAACACCTTGCCTGGCGGCGTGACCGTCGTGGTCGACTATTCGAACGACGCCGGCGCGACATG
>JBGPIJ010000118.1:0-8817 GCA_041484865.1 Gemmatimonadota bacterium | reverse complement strand
TTGATCGCGTCGCTGATATCCTCGCGAAGCGCTCCACGACTTACCAGTCTCCGCACTTCGGCTACAAAGTGCCTCTCATGGCCCGGGGCAGCAGCATCCCCTGCATCCCATGTGTTGTCACCACCGGGGAGACGAGTTGTTACGACGAAGTGGTCTGCGCCCAGGTCCTCGTAGAACACTTGGCACCGGAAGATGGTCTGCGCCTTCTGCGCCGTGGTCGCCTGAGGAATGGGACGAGACCCCGTAACCATTTGCGCACTGCCCTCCTTGGCCCAGAGCGCCAGCAGGATCTCCGGCATCTGGGTCGAGGTGAATGCGGCACGGATGACAGCTTCCAGTTTCTCCGGCGTGTGGCCGAGGTACGGGTTCGCATCGACCTGGACCCCGGTCTCGCCCAGGATCCGCGCGGCGCTTACAACGTTCGGATTCGCCGCCGAAACGGCCCCCCGCTGGAAGGTTTGAAAGCGGTCCCAACAGCGGGCCACGGCCTCCCTAAGGAAGGGGGAGCCCTCCCCCACCTCTTCCTGGCCTTCCTCGCGCACCGGTGCCGCCGCCGAGGGGCGCGCCAGTGCACGCACCATCGCGGCGCGCAGCGGCGGCCCGATCCGGCCGTCCGTCGGCAGGCCCTGGGCTTCCTGGAATCGCCGGATCTGCTGGAGGGTCTGTTCGTCGCGGACGCCGATGTTTCCGAAGAGCGAGGATCCCGTAAGCTCCTCCAGCGCCCGCTGGACCAGTGCGATCTCAGTGATTTCGTCGAGGGTCCCGGTCGCGCCCAAGTGCTCGCGTGTCTGGAACCGGCCCAGCGCGTCGTGCGTGCGTGCACCCGCGAGGCCGTCCGTCTCCAGCCGCTCCCCGGCCACGGCATTCAAGACGGCCTGGGCCCAGCGGATCCTCTCCCGATCCGACGGGGTGGCGCTCCCAGCGCCGGCCGACCTGAAAGCACCTGTGCCGTCCCACACCGCGTCGAGGGCAAGACCGCTCGCGGCAACCTGGTCCGCCGGCCAGATGCTCAGCAGCTCGTCCCCGAAGGTGGTCCGGCCGGCTTCGAGGCCAGCCTCGTTCTGGAAGTGCCACCACTCGAGGGAGAGGTAGTTGTCCCGCCAGTCGCCCCGCGACGGTATGCGCCTCCAGCCGTGGTGCCCCATCACGTCGGTGAAGCAGAAGAACCGAGCCGAGCGCCGCACGGTGCGATATCCGGTGTGCCGTTCCCAGATCGCGCACTCGAGCTCACCTTCGCGGATGAGGCTGGCATCGAATTGCGGATCCGCCAGACGCTGGGTCTCGCTGACGCCGTAGATCTTCCAGTAGGGATGGTCGTCGGTCCCCCCGTCGCGGACCACGATGTAGGGGTCGCGCACGGTCTGCATCCCGCTCTGGATGTAGAGGTCGATCGCGCGACCCAGGTAATGGAGACTGGTGCGGCTGCGGCCCGGTGTGACCTCGGCCGTAAGTTGGCGGAGGCCGCCGCTCGAGGTCAGCAAGCCTCCGAGCGCCTTCACCTGCTGGAAGGCGGCCTGATACGAGTCGGCAAGATCCGCGCGAATCTGGAAGAGCGAATAGCCCTCAGGAGGATACGCATCGGCGGTGACCCGCACGACGTCCCGAACCGCCTCGGCCACGGCTTCACCCGACTGCTTGCGGCGGAGGATCATTTGGTCGTGCGGAACCCGGCCAGTCTCGTCCGCCAGTCGGCGCGCGAATCGCTCGGCCGAGGAGTGCCCGAACGGCCCTGATTCCACGACGGCGGCGTAACGCCCGGTCACCCGCCGTTCGGGTGCCCATCCCCGCGTGGCTGCCTCGCGCTCGCTGAGCGTCTCACCGGACACCAGGTAACCCGCATGGGCGATACCCCCTTCGGCGAGTGCTCGGCGGAGGACGACGTCGCCCGGCAGCAGATTGCTCTCGAGGAACGCCCCGGGGCGCGCGACAACCTCGAAGGCCTCCGACACCTGCGCCGCGAGGGCCCGATTCCGGCCGAAGGCCAGCGCGTCGAACACCTCGCCTACCCCCCGTCCCCAGTCTCCCGTCTTCGTGAGCGGAGGTGACATGGACTCCGCGGGGTTGGACGCTTCTCCCATTGCGTCCTCGGCCCCGACACCGCAGACGTCTTCGCGGTCCTCGAGAGCCTCGACGGCCACCACGGCCTCCGGCTCCAGCTCGGGCTCGGGCTCGGGCTCCGCCTCGGTGAGTGCGGCCGGGCACGTGCGGTACGGTGAGTCGGTCCCGCTGAGCGCCTCTTCGCTCCCCTCCCCGCCATACCTCGACACGGTCGCCGTGCCGACCAGGCACGGCTCGCTGCCGAAACCCTCGCGGTGGATCGACTCGAAGTTGACCTTTCCGTGTACTCCTTCGGCGCTGACGTGGAAGGCCGTCGCCCAGCCCTTCGCGAAGTCGGCGGTGTTGCACCCGATGAAGCGGCTGGAGCGATTCGCATCGGCCGGCGCCCATTTCGGGCGGAGCGCCGCGTCGATATCGGCCACGGCGATGATCTCATCTTCGGCGGGCGATAACGCCGCGCCGGTGTCGGCATCGTGGCTGATGGTGAGCCAGAGATCGCTGCGAGCATGCCCCCAGTACCAGATCCGAGAGATGGAGCGGGAGCGGAAGGTCCGGAGTTTCGTCCAGAGATCGTCGGTACTAGTGAGCCAGCGCAGCTTCCAGTCCCGTGTCAGCGCCTGGCGCTCGATCTTGTCCGCGTACGAGCTGAATCCACCCTCCCGCACATCAGCCACGGCCTTCTTCCGGCCCGGGCTGGTGCTCGCCACGTCGTCCACCCAGCGGCGCTCGTACGCCGCCCGGTACACGAACCACCATACATCCTCGTCGTCTTCGGCAAACTGCGCGGCCTTGCCCGGCGTATCGGTCATGAGGAGCGGCGGGGTCACGTAGTTAGCCCAGCTCTTGTCGTGCTCGATGTCCCGCGTGTCGTATGGTCCCGGCCCACCGGAGATGAGAACAAAATGCCGTTTGAGGGGGGCCTTCGCGGTCTCTTCTTGCACCATCGGGACCTCGCTTTCCGTCGATGTCTCGCTTACCGGGTCGCCCGCCGACGAGCTCGCCCCCGCGGGCACAAGGACCCGCGGGGTGAACGTCTCGCGCACAGCGGCGACCGCGGCCGGCGCGTTCAGGAGGCCGCTGCCGACGCGTGGGGCCTCCTCCGTTCGCGCGTGCGTTGGAGTGGTAGTGCCGAGCAGGTAGGCGCGGGTTTCGTGGATCCACAGCGGGCGACTCGCCGCTTCGAACATGCAGGCCACTGTGCCCGTCACGTGCGGCGCCGCCATGCTCGTTCCGGACTTGGCGGCAAGCAGGGCGGTGGGGATGTCCGTTCCGGGTGGGGTCGAGCGCGCCGCCACGATTCCAACGCCCGGCGCGACCAGGTCCGGCTTCTGGCGACCGTCGCGCGTGGGCCCGGCGCTGCTGAAGGGCGCGAGGCTCAGTTCGGGGCGATCCGGATCGTATGCCCCAACCGCGATGGACCGGAAGCCGTTACAGATGGTGCCCGTCGTGTTGAAGGGGACGGCATCCTCGCGCGCCAAATGCGACTGGCAAGACGGACACGCCGCGTCGCGCTCCACCCAAGCGTGGAACCTTCCGTCTACGACATCCTCCGCAACGAGCACGACCCGCCAGAGCCCCTCGGGGGCGGAAGGGTCGAGGAAGATGTCGATGTGATGGTCGCCGTTGCTGGGGTCGCTCGCGCGGTGATAGAGATGACCGACGTCGCGGCCCGAAACCTCGACCCGCGCATGGTCACCGCGGGAGACGCGGATGACGGGATCGCCCCCTGGCGCGTGCAGCTCCACGGTGAAGCGGTCCCGACTGGGGTACCAGACCTCGAGCTCGTTCGGGGTCAGATCGGCGCGATCGGTCTGCCAGGTGAACGAGTGCGCCTCTCCCGGCCGAAGTTGGCCGGTGGCATGGCCGCGCGTCGCGTAGTAGTTACCCGTACTGTGCACGACGCACCGGCCCGGGCCCAGCAGGAGCAACTGGTCGATCCCTTGCTCGACGAGGGTCAGACCGTTGTGGGGCCCGCCGCAGCGGCCGACGCTTAGGTTCACGACGAACGGCCGGTCGCCCGCCAGCACCGAGATGAAGTGGAGCCCCTCGAGAATGCGCGACGTATCGCCCAGCGAGACGCTGCCGTCGCTGCGACTGGCGGCGAGATGCACGAATACCAGATCGGCCATCGGCGCGAAGCCGATTGGGCTCTCGGGCAGGCGGCCGTTGCCGGCAGCGATGTCGCAGACGTGTGTGCCGTGGGCACCGTCGCCGAGCGGATCGCTGTCGCCCGGGTGATAGCCGAGCGCGGCATAGGGGCGCGGGTCCTGCAGCGCCCGATTGATGTCGGCGGGGCGGTACACCGCGCCGTAGCCGTACGGGGCCGGCTTCACCGCCGCCGTGCTGTTGCTCTGATCCCAAAGGGCGAGCAGTCGGGTCGACCCATCGGGATGCCGCAGATTCGGGTGCCCGAAGTCGCACCCCCAGTCGATTACCCCGACCACAATACCCCGCCCGGTGGCTCCATCCGGAACGGCTCGCGCCGCGGCGGACCCGCTCCACGGCTCGTCGAGCCCCGCGGGCGCGACGGATTCGGTCGAGACAAGACGAGGCGCCTTGACGCTCAGGGCCGCGTCGTTATTCCACGTCGCCTCGACTCGGGCGCGTCGCACCCGACACGTCGCGATGTCGCCGAACCGCGTGACGATCCGCACCTCAGGGGGCGGCGGTCCCTCCGGCCGAAGCTTCAGAATGACCTCGAGCTCTTCCTCGGGGTCACCCTCTTCGATCAACTCTCGAAGCAGCGGGTCCATCTCGGGGCCTCGGGGCCCGGCCCTCCTGGGCGTCCGGTGCGTCAGGCCGCCAGGTAGTGCCGCCGATGCTCTTTCTTGCCAGTTTTCTTGTACTCTTCAAGAGCCTCGGGGTCATACTTGCGACGGTCCACGGCGACATGAGCCCCGTCCCCGCCAGCGCCTGCGACCCCCCCAACCTTGTTGGCAAGGCACTCGGCGAGCGCCGTCTCGGCATTCACGGCCCGGACCTCGGCACTCGCGGCCCGGGCGTCGGAGTCCGTCCGTCCATCCACCAGCTGCTTCAATCCGACAATGCCGACGGCGCTGGATGCGCCCATCTGCCCGGCGGAGAGCCCGACGAGGAGCTGATCCTGACGCGGCAGGTTCCTGGCCACGATCATGCCGACGAGGAAGTTGGAACTGATAAGACCGCCGTTCATGGCATCTACCCTCTGTTGTTTGTCGGTAACGAGGTGGCTACTTCAACCCACCGCTCAGTACTAACGCGAGCAGCAGCATGTTGGACGAATCGCCCGACGACCCGCCCCCGAACCCGCCCGACATCATCAGCACGAGCGGCAGCATGAGGTTGTTGTCCGACGCATACGTCGTGTTCGCGACAGTAGCCGTCCCGCTGGCAGCGAAGGCATTGGCTCCTTCGGTCGCGCTCCACTGCACTGAGGCGATTTGTGGGGGCTTCGAGAGCAGCAGCGGCAAGATTGACATCTGCTGGGCGTTCTCCAGCCCTTTCTTCGTTGCGCTGTTCACTGCGGCAATCTTCTTGTCGAGCACGGCGGTGTTCTTATCGAGCGTCTGATCCACCTTCTTGATCGCCTCCGCCTGCAAGGCGAGTTCCTTCTTGAGTTCCTTCGCCAGCTCGTCCACCGACTCTTTCGTGGCGAGTGGCTTCTCGAACCGCACCTGCGCCTGACCCGCCGGCGTGTTGACGACGCCCCCGGCCAGCCCGGTCACCGGACGGGCTGGGGCAATCGGTGTCCGGATCCCTCCGCCGCCGGCGTACTGCCGCTGATAAATCGGCCCCGGGATCGCCTCGGACGGTTCGTCCCCCCTGGCCCAAGCTTCGTCGTCCACCTCTCGCAGGAAATCAGTGTCGCTCAGATACGGCATGGCGCTTCCTCCGTTCAGGTTCGATCGCTGGCGCTCGGCGGGTGTCGCCGCGCATCAGATTCAGGTTCACGCCCTAGGCCCGGCGCCCCCCAGGGACGGTAGCGGCGCACCGCGGGAAGGACGCACGCTTCAAAGGCGTCAGGGCGCGGCTGAAAGGCACCCGGCAGACCGCGCCCGTCGCATAACGGACACTCCTCATCTTCTCCCCAGCAACGCGCACAGGCTCCGAGGGCCGAGGCCAGCAAGTCGTTGCGCGCCCGCAGCGCGCGGCCGGCCTCGCGGAGGCGTTCACAGCGGGCCGTCATCCGCTCGAGGTCGGCCTGCGATCCGTCCGGCGCGGGCGGCGCCAGCTGCCGTCGGCGGAGCAGCTCCGCGAACATCTGGAGCCGCGGATCGGCCCCGCCCAACTTGCGGAGGAGTTCGAGGGCCGGGTCGCCCGGAGAGTCCATTGCCCCGACGCCCGACGGAATCGCCAGATCAGTCACGCTGTGCTCTCCCCGCTACCTGACCCAGGCGGGCGGAAGTCCGCTGGTTCCGTTCATCATGCCGGCCTGCCTGAACCAGCCTCCAACGCCCCCGCCATCCGCCACCCGGAACGACTCAGCAGCCCTCCCCTCCTGAAGCCGCTCCAGCAGGGCGCGGGTGCGATGCTCCGGAATCGTGGGGTCAGCCAGTTCCCCGCTCGGGCCGATGAGATAGGTCGGAATGGTCCGGGTGTCCTCACCCGCAAAGCCCGCGTGCGCCTCCGACGCGGCCTGGTTGGCGAGAACGCCGAGCGCATTCATGAACGCCCCGAACGGCGCGGGCGTCCCCTGCGCTCCGACCGGCACCGAGCTATGCCCGGCACCGCCGAGCAGTTGCCCGAGGAGGCTCTGCAGTAGGGCTGGGTTCTGAAGCAACGAAAGCAACTGAGCGGTCGCCGACGTCGCGCCCGCTGGGAGGGGGGACGGCGCCGGAACGGCGCCGGGCACCCCGGCTCCGGGGGCTGGGGGCCTGGGCTGCCCCGCCGCGCCCGCGAGCGCCTGGCCGGCAAGCCCACCCACGGTGCTGCCTATCGCGCCGCCGAGCGGCCCGCCAATGGCGGTGCCGATGAGCGGCGCGGCGACGGGGAGGACCTGTGCGGCGATGGGAGCGATCTGCCGTCCCACGTCCTGCAACGTCTGCCAGAAGTCCTCCGCCTCGAACGGCGAGAGCCGCCCGGCCACGCTGCGAGCGAGCGCATCGAGATGCGCCTCGGGGAGAAGCCGATACTGTTCGCGGACCAACCCACGAAGGGCGTTGCCGTAACGGGCATCGCCGGTCGCTCCGGACTCCCAAGTCGCGAATGCTTCGGACTCCGGCCAGGACTCCAAGACCCGTTCTTCCGGCATAGCGGCGCACCCACCGAGCGGACGTTGCGGTCGGGGACTCTCACGTTCGACCGGCGAGTAATTTCGGCGCGCCGGAACCCGGACGAAATAGTCCGCTCGATTCAAAAAGGATACAGAGGAGGGACTGAATCTCCGCGATCAGGGAGACGGCAGCGTCGACGGATGCCGGATTAACCTCACCAGATCCCGTAGCGAAATCCCGTTCAGATCCTGCGCGGCGGGTCGGAGTTCGTACAGGTAGGCGCGGCGCGCTTCGGCAACGAGCACCAACACTCGCAGATGGGGGTAACGGTTGAGCAGTTGGAAAGTCGCGGCCGAGTCACCGATCGCGTCCTGCGCGACGATGAGCACGTCGGCGTGCGTTTCTTCGACACGAGCGGAGAGCGACTCGCCGACGCCAACCTCGCCAACGACCGCGATATCCGGGCAACCCGCAAACAGCGCCTCGAACAGGTCGCCTAACAGGTGCGGTACCTGCGACAGCAGAACACGCTTGCGCACGCGAACGCCGGTTCCCGGTCGGGAGGGGGACAACGGGCGCCCGTAATGTTGCAATCGCGCCGGACTCCCGAAATAGGCAGGTCGATTCAAACCGGGTCGGGATGCGGGACTAGATCCTCACGCAGGAGTCCGCCGCGGCGCGCCACCCCTGACACGAGCTGCTGCTTCGCCGCGCCGGTGCACCTGGAGCTTCTCAAGGATGTTGTGCACGTGGTTCTTGACGGTCGCGACTTCGATCCCCAGGCGGCGAGCGATCTCCTTGTTCGAGAGGCCGTGGTCCACCAAGTCGACGACGTCGCGCTCGCGGGTGGTGAGCGGCGGGCTGTGGCCCGCCGCGAGTTGCCCTGAGGCGAGCGCCGCCAGCCGCCGGAGGAGGACCCCCGTCATCCGGGGCGAGCAACGCACCTCGCCTCTCGCGGCGCTCTCCAAAGTCTCCACAAGGTCGTCCAACGACGCCTCGCGGGGAACCAGACCCGAGACCCCGAGCTCGGCGCACGTAATCATCTCCCGCTCGACCTCGGGCACGGCGAGCGCTACCACGCGCACTTGCGGCCGATGGTCGAGCAGGGCCCGCGCTATCGTCACGCCCTCCTGCATCGCCATATCCACAAGCACGACGTCGGGCTGGCACTCGTCGAGAGCGGCGGTCGCCTCCTGCGAGCTGGCCCTTGTCCCCACGACTTGCATCCGTTCCCGCCGACCGAGTGACTCGGCGAGACCCTCTCGATAGAGTCTGATATCGGCGACGATGAGAATGCGAATCACGTGTAGCAGTTCCCGGCGAGGAGGCCATCGCTCAGACAGCAAGGCCGCCCCGCGCCGACCACGGAGGCAGCGCGTGGCAAGATCCGTTTTTCTGGCGGGCAACGTAAGGGCGACCTGGCAAGGTCGCTATGATGATCTGAGCAAGGATGCCACGAGCGCGCTCAATCTGAGCGACGCCGCATTGCTCGCCGTCATGCAGCACCCACGCAAACCGCGAGAGCGGAAATCCGGCACTGAGGAACGAAGAAGGGCCGCCGGCGAAC
>JBGPIJ010000117.1:0-8824 GCA_041484865.1 Gemmatimonadota bacterium | reverse complement strand
TACAAGGGATGCGGCGTCCCAGCCTGGCCGGTTTTCTCGCTTTGTCGCTCGTCATACCCCAGGCCTATGCGCAGGATCGAGCCCCGGCGGACTCGGCTCCGAGGTTTGTCGCCTCGTTTCGGGCCCCGCCGCTCGAGCCTCCGCGTAGCGCCGCGCTCATGCCCGGCGGGCGTCTGGGGCCGCGCACCTCTGCGGTCCTCGTCGCCGCGGAGTGGGAAGCGCGCGTGCGAGCCACGCTCCCCCGGGGTCTCGTGTGGAACCCCACGGGACTGGCGACCGCTCCGCCCGCCGGTCCCGCTCCGCCCGCCACGCCGCCCGAGACGCCCCGGCCCAACGCCGGCCTGCTCGGACCGTACGCCGATCTGGGGATGCAGCTCAATCTGCGATTCGAGCTGAAGGCGGACCAGTTCCGCAATCTCCGCTGCACGCCCCTCGAGCAGCTGCAGGCCTTCTCCGGATGCAATACGGGATTCCCCACCATCACACCGACGCCGCAATACTCGATCCGCACGGCGGGCACCGTGGCGCAGCGGCTGCACGTGAATGTGGACTTCGACAGCCAGCGCGAGTTCGACGCGAACAACAACATTCAGGTGTGGTACGAGGGGCTCGAGGACGAGGTGCTGCGGCGCGTCGAGGCGGGGAATGTCACCTTCCAGGCCCCGCGCTCCCGTTTCATCACGGCCGCGATCCCGGCGAACAATTTCGGGGTGCAGGCGATCGGTCAGGTCGGTCCGCTCGAGATGCGGGCGATCTTCGCCCAGCAGAAGGGCAACATCATCCAGGATCGGACCTACACCGTGGGGGAAACGACCACACAGCCGGTGGACCGCGCCGAGCGGGATCTCGACTACGAGGCCGGCCGCCTCTTCTTCGTCGTGGATCCCGCGGGCATTGCAGCCTATCCCGCCGTCGACATCCTCAACGTCGACCCGGCGAGCCTGCCGCCGACGCTCCGGGTGGGCAGCCTGCGCGTGTACCGGCTGCGTGCCGTCGCTCCCACGTCGACCGCGCAGCAGAACATCGGGGGCGTGCGGGCGGTGGCATGTGGTGTGGGCCCGGTGCTCGCCGTCGATTGCGCGGTCCAGCGGGCCGGTCCGTTTCAATGGGAGGTGTTGCAGGAGGGGAAGGACTACTACGTCGACCCGAGCGGCGCGTGGTTCGTGCTCGCGAGCCGGCTCGACCAGAGCGACTATCTCGCCGTGTCGTACGTGCCGGTGGGCCAGGAGGGCTGTGGCCCGGGGAGCCAGTGCGTGGGCAATTTCCCGATCAACGCGAATCCCAATCCCTCGGTCGTCGACACGGTGCGCCTCGTGTACGATCCCCGCCCCGGCGTGACGGCCGCCGCCCCGTCGTTCCGCTTCGAGATCCGGAACGCGTACCGCGTCGGCGGCAGCGAAGTAACGCGCGAGACGGTGCAGCTCGCGCTCACCGTGAATCAACGCGAGCGCACCGTGGCGACGGGGCAAACCTACCTGGCCCAGCTCGGGCTCGCGCTCGGGTCCGATCAGACGAAGCTCGACCAGTACAACCGTCTGTTCCCGCGCGCCCGCGATCCCCAGCAGGGCGCCCCGGTGCACGACTACTTCATCGTCTTCCCCCACCTCGCGCCGTTCGCCGACTCGGCCCGACTGACGCCGGCGGAGCGGAACGACTCGCTGTACCGCACGCCGCGGACGCTGCTCGCCACCCAGGCGCCGCCCTCGGTGTTCGCGCTACACCTGCGCGCCGACGTATCGCTCTCGGGCGACCGCGGCTCGCTGTCCTTGAACAGCTTCCAGATCCGCGACGGGAGCGAGAAGATCTACGTCGGCAACCAGCTATTGACGCGCGGGACCGACTACACCATCGACTACGCCACCGGGACCCTGCAGTTTAGGAACCCGGATTCGCTGTTCGCGGGCGGCGCCGCGCAGGTCCGCGCGCAGTTCGAGGAGCGCGCCGCGTTCGCGGTGGCGCCCACGTCGATCTACGGTGTCGCGGCGCGCTACGATCTCGGCGCGCGCGGCGAGCTGAATTTCACCGGACTGTTCCAGAGGCAGCAGAGCGCCTTCACGCGGCCGCCGCTCGGGCTCGAGCCCTCGTCGAGCTTCATCGGCGGCGTCAGCACCGAGCTCCATTTCCGGCCCGAGTGGGTCACCCGCGCTCTCAACGCGATTCCGGGCGTCCATACCGACGCCCCCTCGTTCCTCAACGTGTCGGCCGAGGTCGCGATGTCGCAGCCGAGTCCCAATCCACTCGGGCAGGCGACCGTCGAGGACTTCGAGGCCGATGCGGGCCGGTTCATCGCCCTTGCGGACAACACGTGGCATTGGGGCAGCGTTCCCACGACGACGCGCGGGGCCGAAGCGTTCGGGTTCGGCGCCGGCGTCGGCTTCGACACGACCGATGCCGGGGCGCTCACCTGGCAGAGCTTGCCCTACAACCGCGACGGCAGTCCCGTCCAATTCACCTCCCAACAGATCGATCCGACCATTGTGACCGTCGGACAGGCGCAGTCCGCCGAGCCCGCCCTGTGGCTGATGCTCAAGCCCGACACGGTGCTGGGGCTCGCGAATGTACGGACGGGAGCGCCGAATTGGGTGCGCCCCCACGCGGATGGTCCCCGCTGGCGCTCGATCACCCAGTCGCTCTCCGCGACCGGCATCGACCTGTCGCGCGTGGAATACATCGAGCTGTGGGTGTGGGAGGACAGCCACCGGACCGCGATGGCGAATCACACCGCGCTGCTGCTCGACTTCGGATCGGTGTTCGAGGACGCCCTCGCCTTCGTGCCCGACACCGTGACGGCGTCGCCCGGGGGGGACACGACGTACAGCGGCTATCATCGCACGGGGCTCGGACGGCTCGACACCGAGGCCGAACCGCTCACGCATTCCTGGGACGCCGCGATCGATGACGAGGGGATCCTGAGCGATCGCGTCGTGGACGGGATCTGGGACGCGTCCAGGGGGGTGCGGCGTGACACGCTGCCGTTGTGCAGCGCCTCGAGCAACGGCTCGCTGCCGCATTACGGCTTCGGCGACCTGCGCTCGCGCTGCGGCCGCCACAACGGCGCGATCGACACCGAGGATCTGGACGGGGACTTTCAGCTCGATTCGGCGGCCGGCGCGCGAACGTCCGAGAGCTTCGTGCGCTATGCGTTCCAAATCGGGGACCCACGCTACTACGTGCGGGACGGCGGCCTGATTCCCGTGAAAGACTCGCTCGGCAATCCGGACGGCTTGGCGGGGTGGCGCCTGTACCGCATCCCCTTTCACGCGGACACGATCGTGGAGGGGACGCCGTCGCTGCGGCAGGTGCAGAGCCTGCGCGTCACCGTCGTCGCGCCCCACAACGCGCCGGCCGGCGTCCCCGACCCGCAGGTCTTCTTCGGGCTCGCGCGGGTTCGCCTGGTCGGCGCCACCTGGCTCAAGCGAGCGGACACGCCGATTCGGGGCATCGGGGGCGATGCGGGCACCGGGCTCGGCGACGTCATCGCGTCGGTGGTGAGCACCGAGAACCAGGACCTGGGCTACACCCCGCCGCCCGGAGTCACGGACCAGGCAGCGCGCGTGGACGCGAACCTCCAGCTCGGCGCCACCCAGATCAACGAACGGTCGCTGCGTCTGCTCGCGAGCGAGCTCGATCGCGGTCAGCACGCCGAGGCGTTCGTCCGGTTCACGACCGCGGGCGACAAGAACTTTCTCAAGTACCGTCGCCTGCGGGTGTGGGCGCGGGGGCGCGGGACGGGGTGGGAGTCGGGCGACCTGCATTTCTTCATCAAGGTCGGCAAGGATCCGGCCAACTTCTACTTGTATCACACTCCCGCGCTGACGACCTCGTGGGAGCCCGAGGTGCTGGTCGACTTCAGCCGCTGGCTGGCGCTACGGGCCCAGGTGGAGCAGGCGTGGCTGCGGGGCGATGCGCCGCACGTCTACGCCGGATGCTCCGATTCCACGCTGGTGCCGTTCGACACCGCCTACGTGATGTGCGACGGCCCGTATCTGATTCACGTGCGCGACCCCGCGACCGCTCCGCCCAATCTCGCCGCCGTCGAGGAGGTCGCCGCGGGGATGTGGCGGATCGACACTCACTCGGTGATCGACCAGGCCGAGCTGTGGGTGGACGACATCCGGTTGAGCGACGTGGTCCAGGATCGCGGCACGGCGGCCGCCATGGACCTGACCTTCAGCGCCGCCAATGTCGCCGATGTCGCGTTGAGCGTGTCGCGCAAAGACGGGCAGTTCCGGCAGCTCGGCGCAGACCCGAGCTACACGACCGATCACGGACTGAATCTCGCGGGGACGGTGCAGCTCCAGCGGTTCCTGCCGGAATCGTGGGGACTCGCGATGCCGCTGTCGGTGCGGTACGCCAACACGTCGAGCAGCCCGTTCTACTTGAGCGGCACCGACATTCGCGCCGACCAGCTGTCGGGCCTGCGGCAGCCGCAAAGCTCGGCGAAGACCTACAGTCTCGGTCTGCGCCACGCGCGCCGCTCGGCGAGTCCGCTCATGCGCCTGCTCGTCGACCCCGTCGCGCTCTCGGGATCCTATAACGATGGCACGGGCAGGACCGCCCTGTCGCTCGCGAGCGCGTCGTCCTATGCGCTCAACGCGGACTACGCGCTCACCCCGGGCAAGCACACGCTGGGCCCGTTTCGCGTCAGCCCCACGAGCGTCCGCCTGCGCTCGGGGCTCGCCGGCCTGGACGGGACGCGCTTCACGTATACCGTGCCCGTGGCCCGCGATTCGGACCTCCATCTCCTCCCCGCGCTCTCCCAAAGCAAACTGTGGCGCAACTCGGCCGGCGTGGACCTCGCGCCGCTCACCGGGCTGCAAATGCGGGTCGATCTGGGCTCGCAACGCGACCTGCACGATTACGGCGATTCGACGTCTCTGGGGCGGCTCGCACGCGGGGAACGCCGCACGCTGCTGGGCCGGGACGTCGGAGTCGAGACGCAGCGCTCGGTGAACACGTTTCTGGCTGCCACGCCGCGTATCGGCCGATGGCTGCGCCCGCGGCTCAGTCTGTCGTCATTCTTCACATTCAACCGCGACCCCAACGCCCCCGCGCCGATCCGGGACGTCGGCGACACGGCCGGGGCATTCCACATCCCCACCGCGTTCAGCAACTCACGGCGGATGGACCTGGGGACGCAGATCGATCCGTCTCGATTGGGGAAGGGATTGTTCGGGGATAGCGCCCTGCTCGCGCGCCTGATGGGGCACGTCGCCACCGTCGACCTGTCTTACGGGCGCGTGTATACGTCGAGCTACTTCGCGGCGCCGCTCAGTCCCCCGCTCGCATATCAGCTCGCGCTCGGCGGGTTCGACACCTTCCGGCACCAGGGGGCGCTGCTCGCCGGATCAGCATCCAACAACAACAATCTCAACGCCGCGACGTCGGTGCTGCTCTTCCCGGGGCTGCGCGTGAACGCGATCTATCAGTGGACGCACGGGATGAGCTGGGTGCTGCGCGGGGCCGGTCAGGTGCCGCTCGAGACGAGCAGCCGCGAATGGCCCTCGGGGAACGCGACGTGGACGCTCACCCTGCCACGGGGAATGGAGCTGCCGCTCATTCGCGGGCTCTCCGCCCGGTTCGCCTTCCGACAGCGCCTGACGACCAGCCAGCAGCTGCTGTTCGGCGGCGACCAGACGTCGCCCGCGTCCCTGTCGCGGACCACCGAACGCACGCTCGCCCCCGCGCTGACGCTGAACTGGGTAGGGGGGATCTCGACGTCCTACGACGTCTCGCGCACCACGAGCGACGCGCTCACGGCGAATAACCTGTTTCGCACTACGCGCAATCAGGAGAACGCCGGTCTGTCCTTCGCGTTTCGGCCGCCCTCGAGTATTCTCCGGATGAAGAACGTCGTCCGGACGAACGTTCGCTACACGTCGAGCCAAGATGCCCTCTGCCTGCAGGCGGCCGGCCAGGGGACGTGCGTGCCGTACGTGGACACACGGCAGAGCCAGACGCAGCTTACGCTCGACACCGATTTTCCTCCGTCCCTCTCCGCGGGGTTGCAGATGGCGTACATCGTGAACGAGCAGCGACAGTTCAACCACAAGACGGCCGAGCTCGTCTTCACGGCGTTCGTGAACTTCTCGACCAGCGTGGGCCAACTGCGATGATCCGCGCGCTCTGGTTTCTGGTGTGCCTTCCCGGCCTTGCGTGCCGGGGCGATCGCGCGCGACAGCACGAGTTCAACGGCGAGCGGGCGCTCGCCCAGGTGCAGGAACAGGTCGCGTTCGGTCCCCGGATTCCGGGCACTCCCGCGCACGAGCACGCGGGGGACTGGATTTTGGCGCACCTGCGGACCACGGCCGACACGGTGATCGTCCAGGCGTTCACGCACGTGACCCGGCGCGGCGACACGCTGCACCTGCGGAATTTCATCGGACGGTTTCGGCCGGGAGCGACCGAGCGCGTGCTGTACCTGGCGCACTGGGACACGCGCCCGCACGCGGACCAGAGCGCCAATCTCGGGGCGCAACGGCTCCCGGTCCCCGGGGCGAACGACGGCGCGTCGGGGGTCGCGGTGCTGATCGGCGTCGCCGAGGCCCTCAAGGCCAAGCCGCCGGCCGCGGGCGTCGACCTCCTGTTCGTGGACGGCGAAGACTACGGCGACTTCGCCGACTCGAGTGACGTGCTCATCGGCTCGCGCTACTTCGCCGCGCATCAGCCGCACGGCTATCCGCCGCTCTTCGCGGTGCTGTTCGACATGGTCGGGGACAAGGAGCTCGGCATCTACTACGAGGGAAACTCCGAGACCGGGGCGCCCGAAGTGGTGGATCGCGTGTGGGCGACCGCCCATGATCTCGGATACGACCGGTACTTTCTCCGCGGCATCAAGCACACCCTGATCGACGATCACGTATCGCTCCAGCGTGCCGGCATTCATGCGATCGACGTCGTGGACTTCGATTACCCGTTCTGGCACACGACCGAGGACACGGTCGACAAGGTCTCAGCGGCGTCGCTGCAGATTGTGGGGGACGTTGCGGTGGCGGTGGTGAGATGAGGCGTTGTACGTCGCTACGTCGGTACGACGCTACGTTACCCGCACATCGGCTTCGTACAACGTAGCGTTGTAGCGACGTAGAACGCCTTCTTCTGCCCCTCAGTGCGCGTTTCCGGTCCTGGTGTTTCTTGAGCTCCCCCTAGCTTGCCCCCATGGACGATCGACGCGCCGCCTTGCTCCTCAGCGTCCTCGCGCTTGCGGGTGCGGGGGTGCGCTACGTCCTCGCCCCGGCGGCCGCGGCGGCGCCCGGAGACGTGCAGATCGCTCCCGTTGATACGCCACCCCGCTCCACGCTGCGCACCACGGCCCGCACCGCGGCCCGGCTGCTCCGGCCACTCGAGCCGGGCCAGCGCGTGGACCTGGACCGGGCAGACGCGACGGAGATCACCCGACTCCCCCGGATCGGGCCGGCGCTCGCGCAGCGCATCGTCGCGTGGCGGGCAGAGCACGGCCCGATTGGCAGCCTCGCACGGCTGGATAGCGTGCCGGGGGTGGGTCCCGGGCTGCTCGAGGCACTGCGGTCCTTCGTGATGTTTTCGGGGGCCATCCCGCCCCCGCCTTGACAGGCCATCGCCGTGACGTAATTTAGGTTGTTCTATCACAACGAGTTGCATACGGCGACCGCAGCAGCCACGACGGACCGGCTGGGTGACATCCTCGTCCGTGAAGGGCTGATCACCCAGGATCAACTGAAGAAGGCCCTCCTGGAGCAGAAGAGCTCCGGGATGCGCCTGGGCTATACCTTGGTCAAGCTCGGGTTCATAGAGGAAACCGAGGTCACCAAGATGCTGGCCCGGCAGTACCGGATGCCGGCGGTGGACCTCTCCCGCTTCGAGGTCGAGCCGCGGATCCTCAAGCTCCTCCCGGCCGACATCGCGCTGAAGCACACGGTCCTCCCCCTCAAACGGGAGGGTCGGACCCTGACGATCGCGATCGCCGACCCGAACAACGTGGCGGCGATCGAGGACGTCAAGTTCATCACCCGCTGCGACGTCTTTCCGGTTATCGCCGGGGAGTACACCCTCCGCAACGCGATCGAGCGGTACTACCAGCAGGGGGACGCGCAGCTCCAGAGCCTGCTCAAGAGTGTCGAAGCCGCCGAGGAAGCGCTCGAGGTCGTCGAGGATACCCAGGACGAGGACGTCAAGGCGCAGGACCTGGCGGACGACGCGCCGGTCGTGAAGCTGATCAACGGGCTGCTGACCGACGCGGTCAAGCGGGGGGCCTCGGACATTCACTTCGAGCCGTTCGAGCACGAGATGCGCGTCCGCTACCGGGTGGACGGCGCGCTTCAGGAAGTGATGAAGCCGCCCATCAAGATGCGGGCGGCGCTCACGTCACGCGTGAAGATCATGGCGCAATTGAACATCGCCGAGCGACGCGTGCCGCAGGACGGCCGCATCAAGCTGAAGATGGGGGCGCGGGTGATCGACTTCCGCGTGTCGACGCTGCCGGTGCTGTTCGGCGAGAAGATCGTGCTCCGGATTCTCGACAAGGGCAACCTGACCCTCGATCTCTCGAAATTCGGGTTCGAGCCTCGGTCCGAGCAGGACCTGTTGAGGGCGATTCTGAACCCCTACGGCATGGTGCTCGTGACGGGGCCCACCGGGTCGGGGAAGACTACGACCCTCTACTCGGCGCTGTCCCGGATCAACACGATCGGGGTGAACATCATGACCGCCGAGGACCCGGTCGAGTACAACTTGATGGGTATCAATCAGGTGCTGGTGCGCAACGAGGTCGGGATGACCTTCGCCGCCGCGCTGAAGGCGTTCCTGCGGCAGGATCCGAACATCATCATGGTGGGCGAGATCCGCG
>JBGPIJ010000116.1:0-8857 GCA_041484865.1 Gemmatimonadota bacterium | reverse complement strand
GCACGAGCTCGACGTCGAGCATGCGGGCGGTCGCGATCGGCAGGTTGTCCACGGTGACGCCGTCCACGTAGAAGCGGCCCTGGATTTCACGGGGCGGCAGGTAGCCCGGCATCGCGCACGAAGCCGAGACCGCGTCCGCGACCCGGACGTCCCCAAGCCCTTGGAGTCCCCAGAACACCTGCATGCCGGAGTTGATGTCGACCGTGTTGACGAGCAGCCGATGCCGCAGCTGCTGGAAGGTCAGATCGCCCACCATCCGCTGAAGCAGGGCGTCGAGCGGCTCGCGATGAAACAGGGCGGGGGAGCGCATCCGCTTGAAGGCCATGTCCCGGTGCGCGAGCACGAATATGTCTTTGCGACGCAGCTTGACGGCGATATCACGCATGGCGGCCGGGCGGTGCCCGGCCGCCCACGCTGCACCGACGAGCGCCCCCACGCTCGTGCCGATCACGCAGGTGGGCACGAGCCCGCGCTCCTCGAGCGCCAGAAGCACGCCGATGTGCGCGAGGCCCTTCATGCCGCCGCCGCCGAGAACGAGACTGAAGCGTGTTTCGCTGTTCACGTTACCAGACCGCTTGCCCGTCAGGTTGGCCCGGGGGTAACGTAGTCATTGCCCCTATGGCGGCGCCACCGTGACTGACATCGCGTACCATCCGACCCGACTCCGAGCGCTGCGAGAGTCTTTCCGCGCGCTGCGCGCCGCCGAGTTCCCGTGGACGGCGGACACGGTGTACCTGAACAACGCCTCGATCGGGCCGATCCCCGAGCGTACCCGGCGCGCGCTGGACGAGTTTACCGCGCGCCGCACCGCGCCCCACCTGCTGCCGGACCGCGACCTGCTCGGCGGGCTCCAGTCCGCCCGGGAAGCGATCGCCGAGCTGATCAACGCCGAGACCGGCGAGATTGCGCTCACCACCAACACCGGGTTCGGCTTGCACGTGGCGGCCCGCGCCCTGCCGCTCCATAAGGGCGACGTCGTGCTCCTCTCCGATCGCGAGTTCCCGGCCAACGTCTACCCCTGGCTGCTCCTCAAGAAACAGGGCATCGAGGTCGAGCTCGCGCCGTGCACCCCCGAGGGATGGCCCGACGAGGATTATCTGATCGAGCGGCTCGAAGACCCGCGCGTGCGGGTGCTCGCCGTCTCGTGGGTCCAGTTCTCGAACGGCTACCGGGTGGACCTCGGGCGCCTCGGCGCGGCGTGCCGCGCCAACGGCACGTTCCTCGTGGTCGACGCCATCCAGGGCGTCGGCAACTCGGTGCTCGATGTGCGCGAAACGCCGGTCGACGTCCTGGCGTGCGGCGGGCAGAAATGGCTGCTCTCGCCGTGGGGATCGGGGTTCATGTACGTGCGTCGCGATCTGGTGCGGGTGCTCGAGCCGGCGGTCACGGGATGGATGGCCTTCGAGGGCACCGACGACTTCTCCCGCCTCACCGAATACAACCCGACGTTCCGCTCCGACGCCCGCCGCTTCGAGATGGCAACGCTGCCCTATCAAGATTTCTACGGCATGATCGCATCGCTCCGCCTGCTCGCCGAGCTCGACGTCCGCGACATCGTCGAGCATACCCGGGCGCTGCACGAGCCGGTGTGGCACTGGGCGGACGAGAACGGCGTGCGGGTCACGTCGGCGCGCGACGATGCGCATCGCTCCGCGATCATCTGTCTCGCGCCGGAGCGGGCGGCCGAGGCGTTTCACGCGATCAAACGCAGTCACATCGTGTGCTCGCTGCGCGAAGGCGCGATCCGCCTCTCTCCGCACTGTTACAACACGGTCGAGGAGATGGAGCGGGTGCTGGATGTGCTGGATGAACTAGAGTAAGTCGTTGTACGTCGCCACGTCGCTACGTTGTACGTGGCGACGATTCGGGCAGCGTAGCGTGGTAGCGACGTACAACGGTCTCCCGGTGCCCATCCGCCCACGCCGCGAGTCCCACGAAGAGCCAGCCGAACACGATCGCGCCGATCGCGAGGCCGCGCGTGTTGGCCGGCGGTGGGGCGAAGAGCGAGCCGACGTAGCTCAGGACCAGGAGCAGCACGAAGGCGGCCAACCCGTAGCGTCCCACGCGATCGCGCGCGCGGGTTGTCCCCACATACAGAGCCACTCCTACGACGAACATGAGCGCTTCGGCGACGATCGTCGCAGCGGGCGACCTCCAGAGCCCCAGGCCGACCTTCACCCCACCGGGATAGAGCGGGAGGTCGGGGATGTGCACGACATAGTCCAGCACCCAATGGCTCACGACGAGCAACCCCACCACCACCGCACCACGGCCATAGCGGGTCTTCATCTGGTAGAGGATTCCGAACAGCAGCCCCCAACCGATCAGTGTGATGAGGCTGTGCGAAATAGGGTAGGAGTCGAATGACAGTGCGAGAAACGAATTGGCTCCTCCGACGCTCGTCACGTGCTCCCAGCCGGTGAGCAGGAATACGGGCCAGAGCAGGTCCGCGAGGGTAGGTGCGGCGATCAGGGTACCGAGCGACGTGCGTGGCGCGATGCGCTTGGCGGCGAGACCGAGTGCGTAATGGCCGATGAACACGACGACCTCCTATCCGCTGATCTGCAGGAGCGCGTAGTCCTTCTTGCCTTTGCGCAGCAAAACGTAGCGGTCGGCGATCCAGTCGCCAGTCTCAAGGCGGCGGTCCACGTCCTGCGCCCGCTGTTGATTGACGTACACGCCGCCCTGCTCGATCGCGCGGCGGGCTTCGCCCTTCGATTTGGCGAGCCCGCTCCGTACGACGGCGTCGACCAAGGTGACCGGCTCCGTCCTCGGGAGCGTCGTCGTGGGCACCTCGGCGGCAAGCGTCGCGAACACGCCTCCAGTCGCCTGGCGGGGATCGAATTCGCCGAACAGGATCTGCGACGCGACGATCGCGCTCTTTGCAGCATCGCCGTGCACGCGCTCGGTCACTTCGGCGGCGAGCACGCGCTGCGGCTCGCGCTGCGCCGGATCGCGCGCCCCGGCCTCGATCAGCGCGGTCACGTCCGTCCTCGGCCTGAGCGAGAACAGCTTCAGGTACCGGCCCGCGTCCCGGTCATCCACGTTGATCCAGTACTGGTAGAACTGGTACGGCGAGGTCATCGCGGGGTCGAGCCAGATCGCCCCCGCTTCGGACTTGCCGAACTTGGCGCCGGATGCGGTCGTGATCAGCGGCGCCACCAGCCCGTGCGCCTCCGCGCCCTCGACCCGGCGAATCAGATCGATCCCGGCGGTGATGTTGCCCCACTGGTCGCTGCCGCCGACCTGCACGGTGCAGCGACAGCGGGGGTCGCGGAACAGGTGCAGGAAATCGTACGCCTGGAGCAGCATGTAGCTGAATTCGGTGTAGGAGATCCCGGCTTCCAGGCGCGCGCTCACCGACTCCTTCTGCATCATGACGTTGACGCTGAAATGCTTGCCGATGTCGCGCAGGAAATCCACGAGGCGCTGCTCCACGAGCCAATCGGCGTTGTTCAGTACGAGGGCCTGCGTGTCCTTCGCGTCGAAGTCGAGGAGCCGCGCCATCTGGTCGCGCTGGCGGTGCAGGTTTTCCCGGATCTGGTCTTTCGTGAGCAGGGGGCGCTCGTTGCGCTTGCCCGAGGGATCGCCGATCAGTCCCGTCCCGCCGCCCATCAGCACGATCGGCCGGTGCCCCCCGAGCTGGAGCTGCCGCAGCAGCATGAGCGGCATCAGGTTGCCCAGCTGGAGGCTCGGCGCGGTGGGATCGAACCCGCAATAAATGGATCTGCCCTGGGCGAGATGGGCCTTGAGATCGGGCGTGGCCTGGTGGACGAAGCCGCGCCATTCGAGTTCGGCGAACGCGTCCGGCATGGCGCGGAATCGTAAGAGCGGGCGGAACTGCTGGCAAGCACCGCGCACCCCCACTAGTTTGTAACTCCGATGGCCTCGATCCCGGCGCCTCTCGCGCCGCGGTTTTCTCCTCCGGCTTGGTGGCAGCACCCCAAGATCCGCGCCCGCCTCGTGGCGGGGGCGGTGCTCGCGTGCGCCTACCTCGTCGGGATCGCGTACGGCTCGTGGACGCGTGTCTGCGCCGCCGAGCGCTGCCCCAGCATTTCCCGGCTCGTGAGCGGGCCCGGGCCGCAACAGACCTCCAAGGTCTACGCGGCGGACGGCCGGCTGATCACGGAGCTGGGGCTCGAGCGGCGCACGGTGCTGCCCCTCTCCGAGATCCCCGGGTCGGTGCGCGAGGCGTTCATCGCGACGGAGGACAAGCGGTTCTACTCGCACCACGGCATCGACTACTGGCGCATCTTCGGGGCGGTCAAGGCGGACCTGTTGTCGCTGAGCTGGGCGCAGGGCTTCTCCACCATCACGATGCAGCTCGCTCGGAACATCTTCCCCGAAGAGATCTCGCGCCAGAAGCAGATCACGCGCAAGCTCAAAGAGGCGCGCGTCGCGATGGAAATCGAGCACACCTTTCCCAAGGACTCGATCCTCCAGCTGTACCTGAACCAGATCGATCTGGGCGCGGGCGCGCACGGTGTCGAGGCCGCGGCGCAGGTCTATTTCGGGAAATCGGCGCGCCAGCTGAACGTGGCTGAAGCCGCGACGTTGGCGGCGTTGCCCAAGGCCCCGGCGTTCTACAACCCCCGCACGCACCCCGACCGCGCGGTACGCCGCCGCAATGGCGTGCTCAGCACGATGCGCGACCAGGGATTTCTGACGCCCGAGGACGCCGAGCTGTGGAAGGCCTATCCCCTGGTCCTCACGACCAGCCGCACGAATTACGGCGACGTCGCGCCGTATTTCGTCGAATGGCTGCGGCAGCAGCTCGACGCCCGGTTCGGGCGCGACCTGTACGAGGGGGGCCTCCGGGTCTACACCACGTTGGACCTGGACATGCAGGAATCGGCGGAGCGGGCCCTCCAGGCGCAGCTCGACGCGATCGAAGCGGGCGTCTACTCGAACGGCAAGATTCCCGGCCGGGTCACCTATCACGATTACATCGAATCGGCCAAGGCCTCGGGCGAGGATCACGGCCCGTACACGCCCTACCTGCAGGGCGCGTTCGTCGCGGCGGAGGCGACGACCGGCTACATCCGCGTGATGATCGGCGGACGCGATTTCGACGACTCCAAGTTCAACCGCGCCACCCAGGCCATTCGCCAGCCGGGATCGACGTTCAAGCCGTTCGTCTATTCGGCAGCGGTGCGCGCGGGGCACCCCGTCACCGAGATCCTCGACGATTCGCCGCTCAGTCCGCCGGTGCTCCAGCTCGACAGCACGCTGTGGGAGCCGAAGGACGACGATGACACGACGCTCGGCCGGATCCCGATGCGGGAAGCGCTGTACCTGTCGCGCAACCTTGCCACGATCAAGCTCGGCATGCAGCTCGGCGAGCAGACCGTCATCGGCGAAGCGCGCCGCTACGGAATCACGACACCGCTCCGTCCGTATCCGTCGCTCCACATCGGCGCGAACGGCGTGATCCCGCTCGAGATGATCGCCGCCTACAGCGCGTTCGCCACTCTGGGAAAGCGCGCCTATCCGCTGGGCATCCTCCGCGTCGAGGACAGCCATGGCGACATCCTGTGGCAGCCCGCGGTGCGCCGCGAAGACGTGATGGACGCCGAGCATTCGTGGCTGCTCGTGGACATGATGAAGGATGTGATTCGCCGCGGCACGGCGTATAGCGCCGTGTGGAAAGCGGGCTTTACCCTGCCCGCGGCCGGCAAGACGGGCACGACCGACGACTACACCGACGCCTGGTTCATCGGGTACACGCCGGAGATCGTCGCCGGCGTCTGGATCGGCTACGACCTGCAGCAGCGCATCCTCGACCACAACGCGGGCGGTGGTCGCATCGCCGCGCCCGCGTGGACCGCATTCATGCGCGATGTATACGATCGCCGCCCGGCGCCCGCGGACTGGACGCGTCCCGACTCGCTGGTGACGCGCGAGGTGGACTGGAGCAACGGATTCCTCGCCACGCCATACTGCCCGCTCGAAGTGAGGCACTGGGATTGGTTCTATCCGGGCACCGAGCCCACTCAGGTCTGCCCCGTGCACGCGCCCTTTGGCATTGGCGTGACGCCCTAGCGATGCTGCGGCTTCGGGCCGGCTGGGTGTTTCCCGTGACGGCGCCGCCGATTCTGGACGGCGCCGTTCTCGTTGATGACCGGGGAACGATCGCCGCGCTCGGGGCGGACGGCGCGGTTCCCGGGGCCCAGAGCGGTGAATCGCTGCATTTCCCTCACGGCTTCCTCACGCCGGGACTCGTGAATTGCCACACCCATCTCGAGCTCACGGGCCTGGCGGGCCTCGTGCGCGAGGACCAGTTCCCGCAATGGATCCGCCGCATCCGCGAATTGAAGGAGGAGCAGTCGGCCGCCGAATTCCGTCGGGCGGCGGAGCAGGGGGTGCGGCAATCCTGGGCGGCGGGCGTCACCTGCGTGGCCGAGACGGGCAGCACCGGCGCGGGCGTAGCCGCGCTCGATGCCCTCGGCGGTCGGGGGATCTATTACCAGGAGGTGTTCGGCCCCGATCCCGCGCGCGCGGCGGCGAGTCTCGCCGACCTCGAAGCGGCCATCGATCGCCTGCGGCCCCTCGCGTCGGACCGCGTGCGGCTCGGCGTATCCCCGCACGCGCCGTACTCCGTGAGCGCCCCGCTGTACCGCGCGGTCGCGGCATTCGCGCGCCGCGAGCGACTGCCCGTCGCCGTGCACGTTGCCGAGTCACGCGCCGAAACCGAGCTGGTGCGCGACGGCACGGGCCCGTTCGCCGACCTGCTGCGCGCGCGCGGGATCGCGGTCGAGCCTCACGGATGCTCACCGATCGAATACCTCGCGCAGCTCGGCGTCGTGGCACGGGCGACTCCCTGTCTCTGCATCCACTGCGTCCAGGTGGATGATGCGGACATCAGATCGCTGCGGGCGGCCGGCGCCGCCGTGGCCCACTGCCCGCGCTCCAATCGTGCCCACGTGCACGGGACCGCCCCGCTTGCGAGGTTTCGCTCGGCGGGCATCCCGACGGGCCTTGGCACGGACTCGATCGTGAGCACGGGGGACGTGGCGCTGGGGCTCGAAGCCGTCGCCGCGGGTCTCGCGGGCGAGGAAGCGCTCCGCTTCCTGACCTACGAGGGCGCGCGCGCCCTCGCGTGGGAATCGGAGATCGGCTCGCTCGAGGTGGGGAAGCAGGCCGACATCGCCGTGTTCGAGAGCGATCCGACCGCCCGACCGCCGGTCCGCCCGCCCGCCGCTCTGCTCACCGTCGTCGCCGGGCGGGTGGTGCACCGCTAGATTGGGGGTCGCATGAAGACGCAGCGCCACGCGGCGATTCTGAAGATCATCCGCCAGCAGCAGGTGGCGAGCCAGGAGCAGCTGCGCGAGCTGCTGCACGTGCAGGGGTTCGACGTCACCCAGGCGACCCTGTCGCGCGACATCCGCGAGCTGGGACTGGCCAAGGTGGCCGCGCCGGACGGCGGCTCGCGCTACGCGTCTTCACCCGAAGGCGCCTCGGCGATGCGCCCCCATCTCGCGCAGGTGCTTCCCACCATGCTGGTGTCGGTGGAAGGCGTCGGCCCGCTGGTCGTCCTCAAGACTCCGGCGGGCGCCGCGCAGGCACTCGGCATCGCCGTGGACGGCGCCGGGTGGAGCGAAATCATCGGCACGATCGCCGGGGACGACGCGGTGCTGGTGATCACGCGCAGCGAGCGAGCGCGCCGCGCCGTCGAAACCCGGCTGCAGGAGCTGGCGCGAGGTTGACAGGCGGTCCCGAAGATGTATGTTTATGCATCCCTTTGCATAAAGGTACAGGGACCAAATCATGGGGCCGCTAGTCGTCCTGGCGTATTCGGGTGGGCTCGACACATCGGCGATTGTGCCCTGGCTCCGCGAGCGGTACGGCGCCAGGGTTTTGTGTTTTGCGGCGGACCTGGGGCAGGGGAACGGCGAGCTCGCCGATCTCGCGGGAAGAGCGAAACGCTCGGGCGCGATGGATTGCGTGATCGAAGACCTGCGCGAGGAATTCGTGCGGGACTTCGTGTTTCCCACGCTGCGCGCCGGCGCCGTCTACGCACGGACCTATCTGCTTGGCACGGCGATCGCGCGACCCCTCACCGCGGCGCGGCAGGTGGCGCTCGCGCAGCGGGTCGACGCGCAGGCGTTGGCGCACGGCTGCACCGGCAAGGGGAACGATCAGGTCCGCTTCGAGCTGACCTATGCCGCCCTCGGGCCCGATCTCCAGGTCATCGCGCCGTGGCGCGAATGGGAGTTCAAGGGCCGCGAGGATCTCATCGCGTACGTGAAGGCGAAGGGCGTCCCGGTACAGGTGACGGCTGAGAAGCCGTATTCGACCGACCGGAACCTCTGGCATTGCTCGCACGAAGGCGGCATCCTCGAAGACCCTTCGCAGGAAGCTCCCCCCCACATTTTCGCGATGACGGCCGATCCGGTGTCGGCGCCCGACGAGCCGCTCGTGGTCACGATCGGCTTCGAGGAGGGCACGCCCGTCACCGTGGACCACGTGCCGATGGGGCCCGTCGAGCTGCTCGAAACGCTGAACGCCGCGGCTGGGGAGCACGGCGTGGGCCGGGCCGACGTGGTGGAGGACCGGCTCGTGGGGATGAAATCGCGCGGGGTCTATGAGACGCCGGGTGGCACCTTGCTGCACGCGGCGCACCGCGAGCTCGAGCAGATGGTGCTCGACCGGCGCACGCTGCGCCTCAAGGACGAGCTGGCGCTGCGCTACGCCGATCTCGTGTACGACGGCCGCTGGTGGACCCCCGAGCGCGAGGCGCTCGACGCCCTGGTGAACGCCACGCAGCAGCACGTCACGGGCGTGGTGCGCCTCAAGTTGTTCAAGGGCTCGGTGATGGTGCAGGGCCGCCAGTCGCCGCACTCGCTCTACCACGAGG
>JBGPIJ010000115.1:0-8901 GCA_041484865.1 Gemmatimonadota bacterium | reverse complement strand
CGCCGCCGAGCTCCGGAATGCGCTGCTCTGGCTGTGGGGTGGGTTCTCGAGCGCGTCCTGGGATACGCTCGCTCTGGTCTGCGTCTACATCCCGCTTCCCGCCCTCGTGCTGTTCGCGTCGGCGCGTCCCCTCGACCTCCTGGCCCTGGGCGAAGAGCCGGCCCGCTATCTCGGTGCCGACGTCACGCGCGTGCGCCGCCGCGTCTACCTCGCGGCCTCGCTGCTCACGGCGGTGGCCGTGTCTGTCTCCGGCATCATCGGCTTCGTGGGCCTGATCGTGCCGCACGCGATGCGGGCCCTCTGGGGCCACCAGCACCGGGCGCTGCTCCCGGCCGCCTTCTTGGGCGGCGGGATTCTCGTGACGGCGGCCGACACCGTGGCGCGGGTCGTGGTCGCGCCGCGCGAGCTGCCGGTGGGAATCGTCACCGCCCTGATCGGGGTGCCCGCGTTCGCCTTCCTGATGCGGCGATGGACGCCGAGCTGATTCTCGAGCTCCGCGGCCTCTCGGTCCGCTATCCCGGGGCCGCGAGCGACGCCCTGCACGGCGTGTCGCTCGTCGTACGGGCCGGCGAGTTCCACGCGGTGCTGGGTCCGAATGGCAGCGGCAAGACGACACTGGTGCGCGCCGCCCTGGGGTTGCTCGCGTCCCGGGCCGGCGCGGTGACGCTGCTTGGCGTCGAGCCGGGGCGCTGGTCCCGGCGCGAGCTGGCGCGCGTGGTGGGCGTGGTCCCGCAGCGCGAAGACAACCTGTTTCCCCAGCGCGTGCGCGAGACGGTGCTGCTCGGACGCTATCCCCATCTCTCGCTCTGGGGTGCCGTGCGCACGGAGGACCGCGCGGCGGTCGAGCGCGCGCTCGAACGCTGCGACGTGACGGGGCTCGCCCACCGCTGGCTCTGGACCCTCTCGGGAGGCGAGTACCAGCGGGTCCGGCTGGCGCGCGCCCTCGCGCAGGAGCCGCGCCTGCTCGTCCTCGACGAGCCGACCACGAGCCTCGACGTACGGCACGAGATGCAGCTCTTCGAGCTGGCCCGCGAGCTCGCCGCCGGGCAGGGCCTCGCCGTGCTGCTGATCACCCATCACGTCAATCTCGCGGCGCGGTTCGCCGACCGGCTGCTGCTCCTCGCCGACGGCCGGTGCGCCGCGCGCGGCGCACCGGAGGACGTCGTGCGCCGTGAGATCGTCGAAGCCGTGTTCGGGTGGCCGGTGGCGATTGAGCGTTTCGACAACCGGCCCCAAATGATTCCGCTCCGCTCCCGAAAGGACCACGCATGAAGACGCTTCCGCTCGCCGCGCTGCTCGCGCTCACGCTCTCCGTGCCGACCCTGGCTCAGCAGCCCGCGGACACCGCGGAGCTGCCGCCGGTTGTCGTGACCGCCACCCGCATTCCCACGATGGTGAACGCGGTTCCCGCGGCGGTGACCGTCATGAGCGGCGCCGACCTGCGGCGCGAGGGAATGCGGACGGTCGCCGACGCGCTGCGCCGTGTGCCTGCCGCGAATGTCGTGACGACCGATGCCTACGGCAGTCAGACGTCGCTGTTTCTACGGGGCGGCGAGGCAGACTACGTCAAAGTCCTGATCGACGGGGTGCCGCAAATCGGCCCGGGAGGCCCCGGGACGGCATACGATTTCGCGAACCTGACGACAGACAACGTGGACCGCATCGAGGTCGTGCGCGGACCGGTGAGTGTGCTGTACGGTTCGGACGCGGTGACCGGAGTCGTCCAGATCTTCACGCGCAGCGGTCGTGGTCCCGCGCGCCAGTCGCTGGCGCTGACAGGCGGTACGTACGGCAGCGGCGGGGTTGAAGCGAATGTGGCGGGAGGTACCGAGCGCGGAAGTTATTCCTTCGGCGTGTCGCACTTTGCGAGCGACGGCATCTATCCGGTGAACAATCAATACCGCAACGACGTGGTGACGGGCCGCTTCCAACTTCGGCCCGACGCGCGCACGGACCTCGCGCTGGCCGTCCACTACGGCGACGCGCTGTACCATTTTCCCACGGACGGAAGCGGCGCGATCGTCAGTGACAACCAGCACCAGCTTGAACGGGGCCCCTCGGTTGGACTCGATATCGGCCGTGCCTTCTCGCCGCGAATCGAGGCGCGGCTCGCCGCCGGCTGGGACCGCGAGAATTATCTCTACTCGATCGCTCGGAACGGGCCCACCGACACGACGACGTTCCCGTACGCCAGCTCCGACTGGATGACCCGTCAAACCCTCGACGCGCACGCGAACGTCCGGTTGCACCGGACCGACGTGCTCACCGTCGGCGCGACCCTCGAGCGTGAAAGCATGGAGGGAACGACGCTCGACACCTCGCGCGCGCGGAACGACGGGGCGGCCTACCTGCAGCTCGTGACGGGGCTCGACGGACCCGTGAGTGTCACCCTGGGCGCGCGCCTCGACGACAATCAGCGATTCGGCACCTGGAGCACCTACCGGGCGGGAGCGTCCGTTCGACTCGCGTCGCACACGCGCGGCATTGTGTCCATCGGCACGGGGTTCAAGGAGCCGAGCTTCTATCAGAACTTCGCGACCGGCTTCGTGATCGGGAATCCGGACCTGAAGCCCGAGCACTCCTTCAGCTGGGAGGTGGGTCTCGCGCAGACCATTCCAGGCACGGCGGCGCTGGTGCGCGCCACCTATTTCAATCAGCGATTTCGCGACCTGATCGACTACAACGGGGCAGACTCGGTCACGAATTACTTCAACGTGCCGGGGGCGAATGTGTCAGGGGTCGAGGTCGCGGTGGACGCACCGTTGAGAAGCACGATCCATCTCACGGCGGGGTACACCTGGCTCGACGCGCACGTCACCCAAGGCGGCGCGAGCACGGGGCCGACCGCGCTGTTCGTCCCGGGCGCGACGCTCATCCGCCGGCCCCGGAGCTTGGGCAACGCCGGGCTCAGCTACCTGCTCAAGAACCGCGGGAGCGTGTCGGTCAGGGCGCTCTACGTGGGAGACCGGCAGGACTTGGACTACGCGACGTTCCAGCGCGTCACGCTCCCCGCGTACCTGCGGTTTGACCTGGCGGCGAACGCCGACGTCGTGCGCGCCCGGGGAACGACGCCGGGGCTCGCGGCGAGCGTCAGCGTCGAGAATCTCTTCGACCGGGCGTATGAAGAGATTCAAAACTTCCCGGCTCGAGGGCGCACGATCCTCGTGGGGGCACAGGTTCGGTTCGGCTATTAGCTTTCGGCTGTTCATGCGACAGGCTCGAGGCATTCCTCCGACCCTCGCGCTCGTGCTGGCGCTTGCGGCGTGCAGCGACGCGCTCGAGCAGACGACGTCCGCCGGCCAGGTGGTGGCCGCCGTCAACGCGATCAGCCGTACGGTGTCGCTCGTCTCGGTGGACGATCGTTCGGTCACGTCGATCGCGATGCAGCCCCTGGGCGCGACGCCGCGTAGCGCGGCCGTGCTCGGCAGCCTGCTCGTGGTGCCCGCCGTCGATTCGGGGACGCTTGCCGTCTTCGATTTCACGAATGGCCGGCGGCCGGCGGTGACGTCACGAGCGGCTCCGGTCAACTCGGGCGCCGCCGCGATCGCGATCGCCGGCGACACGGTCGCGTGGGTCGTGAACCCGTCCCGCAACACGGTCAGCCGCATCAACCTGAAGAACGGCGACACAGCGAGCTTCGCGACGGGGGTGTTCCCGCAGGCGGTCGCGATCAGCGGCGGGTTCGTATACGTCGTGAACGGCAACCTGGTGAGCGGCAGTCCGGCCGGCCCGAGTTGGATCACGGTCCGGGTCGCGGGCACGGGCGCGCTCGCGACGATCGACTCGATCCCGCTCACGGGGGTGAACGCGCGCTTCGCGACCCTCGGGCCGGACAGCCTGCTCTACGTGGTGGACGCCGGCACGCCGGGAAAAGCGGACGGGAAGCTCTCGATCGTCGATCCCCGAGCCGCCGCCGAGCAGGTGGTGGTGAACGGCCTGGGCGAATCGCCCGGTCCGGCGGTGTACCACCCGTCCGGCCGGCTCCTGATCGCCTCGATCGCCGAGGGAATTCTCGAAGTGAACACCTCCACCCGCGTCCTGCTGCGCGGCGCGGGCAACGGGATCAAGCCGGCCGGCAGCGCGATCGCCGCGCTGGGGCTCGATGAGCGAGGCCGCGTGTACGCGCTGGACCGGGGAACCTGCACGCAGCCGGGTGTGATGTACGTGTTGTCGCCGCCCCCGGAGTACAACGTCCTGCAACAGGTCACGATCGGCGTCTGCCCGGTGGCCGCCGTGACGATGCTGGTGCCCTGATGCCGCTCGTGACGACGTCGGCCGTCGTGCTGCGCACGCACCGCTATAGCGAGACCTCCAAGGTCGTGCGGCTCGCCACGCGCGATCTGGGCGTTCAGAGCGCGATCGCGAAAGGCGCGCTGCGGCCCCGCAGCCGGTTCGGCGCGTGCATCGAGTTCCTGAGTGAGGGTGACGCCCAACTGTATTTTCGGGAGTCCCGGGAGCTGCACACGCTCGCCGCGTTCGACGTCGCGAACCTGCGGCGTCCCCTGGCGCACGACGTAGCGCGGTTCGCGGCCGCCGCCGCGCTCGCCGAGGTGATGCTCAAGATGGCGCCGCCGGCTCCGCTGCCGGCCGCCTACGATGCGCTGACCGCGGCGCTCGACGCGCTGATCTCCGCCTCCGCGGAGGCGGCGCCGGCCGCGGCCGTGCGCGGCCTTTGGATCCTAGTCGCCGAGCTCGGGTTTGGCCCCGCGCTCCGTAGCTGCGTGCGCGACGATGCCGCGATCGGGGCGGACGAGCCCTCGGTCGCATTCAGCGCCGCGGAAGGCGGCGTGTTGTGTCCCCGCTGCACGCCTGCCAACCCGCCGACGCGGCTGCCACGCGACGCCTATCGCGCCCTGGTCGCGCTGAATGACCCCGGCGCCGACCTGCCGGCGCTCGATCTCCGCCACGCCGCCGCTCACCGGCGTCTCGTCGCCCGATTCATCCGTCACCATCTGGACGCTGAGTCGCTCTCCGCGCTCGATTCCTGGGAACGCCACTCGTGGACCCTGCCGTCTCCACCGCCGGTGCCCGCCGCTTCGTAGTCGGCACCGCGGGCCACATCGATCACGGGAAGACGGCGCTCGTCAAAGCCTTGACGGGGGTCGACACCGACCGCTGGGCAGAAGAGAAGCGGCGGGGCATCACGATCGACCTCGGATTCGCGCCGCTGCCGCTCGGCGACGATCTCACCGTCAGTCTCGTCGACGTCCCCGGACACGAAGGGTTCATCAGAAACATGCTGGCCGGGGCGACCGGGATCGACGTCGCACTGCTCGTCATCGCCGCGGACGAGGGGATCATGCCTCAGACCGAGGAGCACCTCGCCATCGTGGAGCTGCTCGGCGTTCCCCGCGGGATCCCGGTGATCACGAAACGCGACCTCGTGGACTCGGAGTGGCTCGACCTGGTGCACACGGAGGTGTCCGAACGACTGGGCCGGAGCCGCGTGTCGTGGGAGCCGCCCGTTGCCGTGTCCGCGGTGATGGGCACTGGGCTCGACGACTTACGGACGGCGTTGCGCCGCGTGGCCGAGCGGATCGTCGAGCGCCCAGCCGACGACCAGTTCCGCCTGCCGATCGATCGGGTGTTCGCCCTCCCCGGGGCCGGGACCGTGGTTACAGGATCCACCTGGAGCGGAACGGTGGCCGTGGGGGAATCGGTGCGGCTGCTCCCGTTGGATCGCGCCGCGCGGGTGCGCTCGATCGAGGTGCATGGTCGTCCGGCCGAGCGGGCGCTGCCGGGCCGGCGCACGGCACTGGCTCTGGTAGGCGTCGATAAGGACGAGTTGCAGCGGGGTGACGTCGCCGTCACGGGGACCGGCTGGACGGCGACCCGGGTTTTCGACGCCGCGATCGAGGTTCTGCCGGGGGCCCACAAGGCGATCACGGTCCGGACCAGGCTCCGCGTCCATCTCGGCACCGCCGAGGTGCTCGCCCGCGCTATCCAGTTAGGCTCGGTCGAGCCGGGCGCTCGGGGCCTGGCCCGATTCGCGTTGGAGACGCCCCTCATCGCGCGTGGGGGGGACCGGTTCGTGCTCCGGTCGTTCTCACCCGTGACCACGATCGGGGGCGGTGTGGTGCTCGATCCTCGACCGCCCATCCCCGGTCCGAGGCTGCGGCATCGGGGCATGGTCCCGGAGCAGGCCCTTTCCGAGCGTCTCTCGGGCTGGGCCGCTGAGGCAGGCCTTGCCGGGTTGTCTCTCCCGGACTTGCCTGTCCGGCTAGGGGTTTCCCCTGTTCGGCTTGAATCTGTACTTGAGGAAGCGCGCGCCATGCTGGTCCGCTGCGGAGATGTCGTCGTCACCCGGGCGGCGATGGAGCAGGGGTGTGGACGGGTTAGCGCGATGATTGCGCGCCACCACGCAGACCACCCCCTCGATCCCGGGATGTCGCTCCAAGCCATCCGGTCCGGGCTCGGGACCGGATCTCCCCTCCGCGAGGCGCTGGTGCCCGTCGTGCTCGACCATCTGTTGGCGATGGGGGGGGTAGGGGGGTGGGAACTGGATGGGGGGGTGGCGCGCCTCGCGGGCTGGCGGCCGTCGCTCGACGGTCAGACCCTAGCGGCGCGATCCAAGCTGCTCCGCCGCCTGGCGGAAGCCCGCTGGGAAGTCCCGACGATTGGGGAACTGCAGCGGGAGCATGCTGGGGTCGCGCTGCCGCCCCTACTCGCTCATCTGGCGCGGGAAGGGGTGATCGAGCAGGTCGATCAGGAGCGTTACGCCGAGCCCGAGGCGCTGGCGAGCTTCCGGGACGCACTGGAGGGGGCGCTACAGGAGTTGGGCGATGCGACCCCGGCCGAGCTGCGCGATCGTCTCGGTCTGACCCGCAAGTTCTTGATTCCCATGCTGGAGTGGGCGGATCGCCGTGGCATCACGGAGCGTCGCGGCGACACGCGTCGTTTGGCGTTGACAGCGCGAACCGGGAACCCATAAGTTAGTAGCGTCACCGGAGTGTTGTCGTGCGACCCGTTTCAAGGAGCGTCGTAAGGAACCTTTCTCGTTCGCGAGGAGCGGTAGATGAAGCAGTACGCCTGGGCAGTGCTGGGGCTCGGGCTTTGGGCGGCAGGGGTGGGTGCGAAGGCAGTGGCGGGGCAGGCGGTAGCCCCACCCGTGGTGGAGCTCAAACAGAACTTCCCGAACCCGTTTAACCCGGCGACTACGATTCCGTTTTCGCTGAGCGGTGATCTGTTCACGAACGGTCACCGGCCGAAAGTCTCGCTGAAGATTTACAATGTGCTGGCGCAGCTTGTGGCGGTGCCGATCCTACAAGGAGACGGGCGAGCGCTGGACGATCTCGGGCTGACATGCCCGGATGCCGGCGGGTGCACCTACTTCGCCTATTGGGACGGGAACGTCCCGCGCACCGGCCAGCAGGCAGCGTCCGGCGTGTATCTCTACCAATTGATCGTAGACGGGAACCGGTACACCAAAAAAATGGTCATCATGAAGTGATCGGCAGGTGATCTGCCCCGGTGCTCCGGCACCGGGGCATTTCTTTTTTCGAGGAGGCCACCGATGTCGCGCCTCGTGATTGTTGCCGTCGTGCTGGTCAGCGCCGCTTTCGCGGTGCGCTATCCTCGTCCTATGGAGTCGTTCGCTGCATCGGAGCGGGCGCGCGTGCGCGCGCATCTCGACAACGCGGAGCGTGAGGTGCGCGCGGCGAATGTCGCGGGCCTGACGGCGGTACAGCGCGCTGCGCGCGCGCGGGCCCTCGATCGGCTGCACGAGTATTGGGTGCGCGGCATCTTCCCCAGGAACACCGATTTTCCGGGCCAGCAGGTTCCTTACTTCATCGATCGCAGCGGAACGCGGTGCGCGATGGCGTATCTGATCGAGCAGGCGGGAGGGCGGGACCTCGCGGCCCGGGTTGCAGCGACGAATAACAACGCCCGCATTCCTGAGCTGAGCAATGATCCGCAGCTGGCGGCGTGGCTGAATCGGAACGGAATTACGCTGGCCGAGGCGGCACGAATTCAGCCAGCGTACGGATGTTGCCCACCGGGAGCCCTCTGCATCTCGCCGCTCCAAAAGCCATGTGGGCTGACTTCGTCCAGCGCCAGCACTGGGTACAAAACTGCAACTGCGCTTTCGGTCGGGGCCGATGCCTTGGCCGTGGCGCTCAACAGCCTCCCTAGCGGCCTATCTCGTAGGCTCACGGGCGGGTTGGGGATCGCGATCGGCACCGTTGGCATCGGGATTGGGTTCGAAAACTTCGACGCTTCCGGCGCGAAGCGGACCCTGGGATTCGTGAATGCGGGCGTCGGTGCCGTTTCCATAGCGTTCGGCATGCACGGCTTGAGCCGGGGTCCGAAGACCGCGTCGCGCTTGAGCATCGCCCCATGGCTCGACCCGCGCGGCGGCACGGGCATCCGCGGTCACGTAGGCTTCTGAGAAGCGGATCTCTACCGCCCCTACCGCCCATTACCGCCTGTTACCGCCTGTTCTCGTGCGCCATTTCGGCATCCTCTGGCGGCACGGAGGTTGCCAAGCAGTAAGGCACCATGATTCGACCCGAACGTCTGACCGTTAAGGCGGCCGAAGCCCTGCAGCAGGCCATGTCTCTCGCCCGCGCCCGGGGCAACCCGGTAGTGAACGACGCGCACCTGCTGCACGCCCTCCTGTCTCAGGAAGACAGCATCGTGGTGCCGCTGCTCCAGAAGGCGGGGCTGAACGTCGCGCAGCTGCGCGCCGACGCCGAGCGCGAGATCGAGCGGTTTCCCAGCCAGTCCGGCGGCAGCGCGGAGGCTTCGCTGTCTCGCGAGGTGTCGCGGGTGTTCGACCACGCTGAAGCGGAGGCGAAAGCGCTGGGCGACGCGTTCGTCTCGACCGAGCATTTGCTGCTCGCGCTCGCGGAGGAGAAGGGCACGACGGCGCGCGAAGTGCTGTCCGGAGCCGGGGTGTCG
>JBGPIJ010000114.1:0-8902 GCA_041484865.1 Gemmatimonadota bacterium | reverse complement strand
GGCGTCCAGGGCGGCGGCGATCGCGAGCGCGTCGGGATTGGTCTCGAGCACCGCGCGACGGGTTGGACCTCGGGCGGCGAGCGCCGAGCAGCGCGAGTGAGCCCGCGGTGGTGGCCATCCGGTCCGCTGTCGCGATGTTGTCCTTGATCAAGAGCGGAATGCCGTGCAGTGGACCGCGCGGGCCCTTGGCCCGTCGCTCGGCGTCCAGGGCGGCGGCGATCGCGAGCGCGTCGGGATTGGTCTCGAGCACCGCGCGAAGGGTTGGACCTCGGGCGTCGAGCGCCGCGATGCGCGCGAGATAGCGCGCGGCGAGCCCCCGCGCCGTGTAGTGGCCCGACCGCATTCCCGCCGCGAGATCGGCGATCGTCGCCTCCTCGAGGGCAAACGGCGCGGCGCGCTCGAGATGGGCCCGTCGCCGCTGATGTATGCCGGCCGTCGCCGCCTGCACAGCGCCGACCGCCACGGCCCCGCGCCGCAGGAACTCCCTCCGATTGACCGTCCCGTCGTCTGGCATGATCGGCCTCTCTTTCCCCTGTCGCCTGGCGCCCGCCGCCCGCGTGCTCGATTCCCCTGAGACCGCATACTTTGGCGACACCTCCCGCGCACGGGAAGGGCCGTCCCTTGACATCTCTGGTACCTCGTGCGATGTTTTCCAGCGAGCGAAAGAGCCACGGCACCGTGCCGCGAGCTGAACACCAGAGACTGTTTGAAGGACCTGGGCTGTCGCCTCAGGTCCGTTTTTGTTTCTGGGCCGGCAACTCTCCCCTGGAGGGGGACCGTTATTTATGGAAGTCACGCTGAGCGAGAACGACCGACTGGACTTTGTCCTGAAGAAGTTCCGTCGGCGGGTCACCAAAGCGGGACTCTTCCAGGACCTAAAGAAGAAACGCTTCTACGAGAGTCGCTCTGCTCGACGGCGGCGGAAGGACAAGGCAGCGGCTCGCCGCAAGGTGAAGAGCGCTCGCCGCCGGGAACAGTATTAAGTCAGGAGTATTGAACAGATGGCACGCATTACTGGTACAGTGAAATGGTTCAACGACGCCAAGGGCTTCGGATTCATCACGCCCGAGGGCGGTGGCAAGGACTGTTTCGTGCATCACACCGCGATTCGGGCGGAGGGCTTCAAGTCGCTGGCCGAGGGCGAGCGGGTGGAGTTCGAGGTCGTCGACGGTCAGAAGGGCCCCGCGGCCCAGAACGTCGTGAAGCTGTAATCACGGGCGAGACCGCACAGCGTACGGCGTCCGTCGCAAGACGGGCGCCGTCGTCGTTTTCGGACCCCCGCGTGCCGTGACCTGGCTCAAAGCCGTCGAGCGCTCCCTGCGGCGCGGCTTCCTCGCGGCCACGAGGCGGCCGTTTGCGGGAGACTTCGTCACCGAGCCGCGCGAGCCCCTGGCCCTCGGCGAGACGCCCCGGCTTTTGCTGCTCCGCCAGGACCGGATCGGCGACGTGCTCGTATCGGTCCCCGTCGTGCGCGCGCTGCGCCGCCGCTATCCCCACGCCGCCATCCACATGTTGTTCAGCCGTACCAACTACGACGCGCGCCACGCGCTACAGGGCTATCTGGACCACGCCTGGCGCTACGACAAGACGCTGGCGAGCGCTGTGCGCCTGGTCGGCGCGTTGCGGCGCGAACGCTACGACGCGGTGATCGACTTGATGGACAATCCATCCGCGAGCGCGCGGCTCGCGACCGCCCGGTGCGGGGCGCGCTATCGAATCGGGATCCGGCACGAGCGCTCGGGACACTACACGCACGCCGTTCCGTTGCTCGACCGGCAGCGCGTGCACATCGTCGAGCGCATCGCGCAGCTGCTGCTGCCGTTCGGTATCGACCCGGGCTCGGTACCGCTCGACCTCGAGTATCCAATGGACGTGGCGGCGCGCGCGCGTGCCCGCGAGCGCCTCGGGCCCCGGACCCGCCCGTTGCGGCTCGGCGTCAACATTTCAGGCTCGAGCCGGGCGCGCTATTGGGGTGTCGAGAATTTCGTGGCGTGTCTGCGCTGGATGGGAGACTTCGATGGGCGCTTCACGATCTTCGTCGGCGGGGCGCCGGCCTATGCTGCGGATGCGGCGGCCATCGCCGCCGCCGCGGGCGCGGAGGTCCTTCCCCCGGCGCCCTCATTCCACGACTACGCGGCTCTCCTGCGGGAGTTCGACCTGCTGCTGACGCCGGACACGTCGGTGATCCATCTCGGCGCCGCCTGGAAAATCCCCACAGTGGGACTCTACCACCAGCCGGAGGGGGCCCCGCTCCCCTGGTATTCCTATCGCTCCCCTTACCGCGCGGTGCTGCACCCCGACGGCGTCGAGCGGATTGCGGTGGCGGACGTGCAGGACGCGATCGCATCCCTCGTGGCGGAGCGGTTTCCCCGCGTTTGATGCGAGGAGCTCGCGCGGTAGTACATCCCCGGGTACATCGGGTCGGGCATCGTGTTCGCAGGCTGCCCGTTGGTGTGGCACGCGCCGAGCACGAGTGTGATCAGTCCTAACGTGGCGAGCGAGCGACGCAGCATGGAATCTCCAGGTCTTGGTGTGGTAATGGCAGCGGTGAAGGACGCTACCGCTCGCCTTATCGCGCCGTGCTGCACCCGGGCCGCGTAGAGCGGATCGCCGTGGCGGACGTACAGGGGGCGATCGCGTCCCTCGCGGCGGAGCGGTTTCCCCACGTTTGATGCGAGGAACTCGCGCGGTAATACATCCCCGGGGTGCCCATCGGGTCGGGCATCGAGCTCGCCGGCGGCCCGTTGTGGCAAGCGCCGAGCGCAAGCGTGATGAGTCCCAACGCGGCAAGCGAGCGACGCAGCATGGAATCTCCAAGTTGTGGCATGGTCATGGTCGAAGTGTAGGGCGCTCCTCCCCCCTTTTCAACCGCCCCTTCAGAGTGGGTCAAAATGCGAAACGCGCCGTGCCCCGCCATACTCGGCGGGAGCCCTCCAATCGGCGCTACGACCGCATGTGCCCGCGCCATGGCGGGTTAGCTCAAGCGACCTCCCGGCACACGCATTGCCACTCAATCGGTCACCGCTTGAGGAGAGAAGCGGTGCAGCGTTTACCGATAAGAGCACACCCGGAGCGATCCGGGGCCGCAAAGCTAAGGGGTCTCACTGAGACAGCCCGGCTACCGAAGGAGCGCCACCGTGTTTCGACGCTTGTATGAGCGCATCCGGGCACAATTGCCCCCGATGCCGTCCGTCCTATGGTTAGTCGCAATCCCGGCGGCCATCCTCCCTGTCGCCTGGTTTCAGGTATTGCACAGCACCGGGCTGCCGCGGATCTCGCTCAGCGTCGACGTAGGCCTGTGCGCGCTGCTCGTTGCGGCGGAGGCGGCGCTCGCGCTGCTCGTCGAGACGTACCGCCGCCAGCAGCGTGATGCGGCGCGTTTCAACGCCTTCACGCGCAAAGTGCTCGCCATTCTCGACACCCGCGATCTGACCCACACGATCACCCGGGAGGCCGGCACCCTGGTCGACGCGGATGGCGTGGAGATCGTCCTCGTCGCGGACGGCGACGTGCTCGTCGTCTCGCCGGCATCGACCGGCGTCTTTGCCTCCGCGGCAGGACAGCCCGTTCCCACGGAGGGCAGCCTGTCGGGGTGGTGCGTCCGCACCGGTGACGCCACGATAGCGAACCGAGTCCAGCGTGATCCCCGTGCCTTCAAAGGCGCCTTCGGCGTGGACGCGGAGCACGTCATCGCCGCGCCCCTCGAAGTCGGCGGCGTGCGCTTCGGCGCGATCCTCGCCGCGCGTGGTGGCCTGGACGCGCGACCCTTCAATGAAGGGCACCTCCACATCTGGGTCCGGGTCGCCCAAACGGTCGCGCCCGCCCTCTCCAATGCCCGCTTGTACAAGCGGGCGCTGCTGCGCCGTCAACATCTCGAAGAGCTCCACACCTACGCTGCCACACTCGTGGGGACCCTCGACCTGCAACAGGTGTTCGACGGCGTGACCGAGCGCGCGGCGCGAATGGTCGGCACCGATGCGGCTTCGTTCGTCCTCTCCGACGGCGCCGAGATCGTGTATGAATCGCGGTTCGGGCAGGAAGCGTTCGCGCCCGGATTCAGGCTCCTGGCCGAGGACTCGCTCGCCGGCACGGTCGTCAGCGAGAACCGGGCCGTCCGCGTGTCCGATACGACGATGGACACCCGCTACAACCTCCACGGCCTCAAGACCAAGACCCAGGCCGTGCTCGCCGTGCCGGTGCGGATCGACGGGGTGGCGCGCGGCTCGCTCGGCGTGCTCCAGTACGCGGCGCGCCAGTTCACGGACGAGGAAGAGGAAGTGCTGCAACAGTTCGCGGACGTCGCGGCCTCGGTGGTCCGCGCCGCGCAGGCGTTCGATGCGGTGGACCGCTCGCACAAACGGTTCCTGAGCCTGTTCCGGGCGATGCCCGAGGGGGCGCTCTTGATCCGCCGCGACGGCGTGATCGAGCTCGCCAACCCCGCGGCCGAACAGCTGTTCCGCGTGTCCGCCGGCGGGCTCACCGACGCGGCCCTTGCCACGTTCGCGCCGGATGCACCCGCCCTCCAAGATTGGCTCTTCAACTGGGAACGCAACGGGACGCCGCGCCGCGGCGAGCTCGAGCGCTGCGATCGCGAGGTCCGTAAGGTCGAGTGGCGGGCCAACCGGTTCGCCGGCGACGACGACCGCGTGATCTGCGCCGTGCGCGACCTGACCGACGAGCTGAAGCAGACGGCCGAGATGCGAACGCTCGCGGCTGCCGTGCACGCGATGCGGGACGGCGTGGCGCTGGTCGAACCCGGGGGCGCCATCCGCTTCGTCAACAAGGCGGCCGCCACGATCCTGGGCTACGATACGGCCGCGGAGATCGTGGGCCAGCAGGTCAGTATGCTCATGCCGGAATCGCAGATCGCCGCGCTCGCGCCGCTGCTCCTCACGAGTCGTGCGGAGGGATGGGCGGGCGAAGGCGTCGCCCTCCACTCGAGCGGGCGACCTGTGCCGGTGCAGCTTGCCATCGCGCCGATCCGCGAGGACGCGCGCACCGTGGGTCTCGTGGGGGTGTTCGTGGACCTGACGGAGCGCCGCAGCCTGGAACAGCGCGCCGCGGTGTCGGAGAAACTCGCGACGCTGGGCCGGCTCGTAGCGGGCGCAGCGCACGAGATCAACAATCCACTGACCGCCGTGCTCGCCGAGGCCCAGTTGGCGCTGCTCGAGATTCCGGACGGGCATGCCGCCCGTGAGTCGCTCACGATCGTCGCGACCGAGGCCCGGCGCGCGGGCCAGATCGTGAAAAGCATGTTGTCGTTCGCGCGGCAGCGCCCGGTGGAACAGCGCGACTTCGAGCTGCGCACGGTGCTGGACGAGGTGGTGCGCTTGCGCCGCAGCTATTGGCAGAGCCTGGGCATCGACGCGGTGATCGAAGGCGAGCCGGCGCATGTACGCGGCGATGCGGACCAGCTGAAGCAGGTCCTGCTGAACCTCGTCGTGAACGCCGAGTACGCTCTGCGGGGAGCCGCGGAGCGACGGCTCCACCTCGTCGCGAGCCGGCGCGGACGCACCTGCCGGATCACGATAGACGATTCCGGCCCCGGCGTGCCCGAATCCCAGCGGGGGCAGATCTTCGAGCCGTTCTTCACGACCAAGCCCGAGGGCGAGGGAAGCGGTCTCGGCCTCTCGGTGTCCTACGGCATCGTACACGAGCACGGCGGCGAGATCTGGATCGAAACGAGTCCGGAGGGCGGCGCGCGCTTCGTGATCGAGCTGCCGGCCGGCGCGGCGCCGCGCTCGAGCGGTGCGCACGGGATGCCGGCGCCGGTGGAGCCGCCGACCGCCGCCCTGCACCGCCGGGTGCTGCTCGTGGACGACGAAGAGCCGATCCGCTCGGTCGCACAACGGATCCTGCGGCGCCACGGCCACGAGGTGGACGTGGCGGCCGATGGCAGCGCCGCCCTGCGGTTGCTCGAGGCAACGAGGTACGACGTGGTGCTGTGTGACATCCGGATGCCGAACGGGAGCGGCCCCGAGCTGTACGACGAGTTGCGGCGGCGCGGCATCGCGCAGCGCTCGCGGTTCGTGGTGACGACGGGGGACGTGGCGGACCCGGACACGCAGCGGTTCCTGGGCGAGAGCGGGCTACCGGTGTTGCTCAAGCCGTTCGAGCTGCGCGCGCTGCTCGAGGTGGTGGCGAGCGACTAGACGCCGGCGCCGTTCCCTGCGAGCGCGAACACCGCTGCCCGAGCCTTCAACGCTTCTTCCCGCGCGGTGTCGCCGTCGGGATCGCCGCGACGATGCGCCTCGACCTCCTGCCGCAGCCACCGGTCCGCGTGGCGGTACAGCTCGCGGGGATAGCGCCCGCGCACGTCGTAGTCGCGGTCGGTGGAGATCGCCCAGTCGTCGGGCACAACCACGCGATCACCGAGCTGGGCGAAGTAGGCGGTGTTCTTGATCGGATAGGCCACCGTGGTGAGAAACACTTCGGGATCGGCGCGGCGCACCAGATCGACCGTCGCCGCGATGTCGTCCACCGTCTCTCCGTCGTAGCCCCACATCAGGAACATCCCCACCTGAATCCCGTGCCGCTTCGCCGCCTGCGTGGCGTGAAGCACCTGCTCCACCGTCACGCCGCGCTCCATGGCGTCGAGAATCCGCTGGCTGCCGCTCTCGGCGCCGATCCAGATCCGAAAACACCCCATCTCGGCGAGCGTGCCGAGGACCTCATCCTTCATCATGCGGTCGGCCCGGGAGATCGTTTCGAATGGCGGGCGCAGCCCGCGCCGCTTGAGCTCCGCGGCGTACTCGAAGAGCCACCGGTGATGGATGGTGAACACGTCGTCGGCGTACCAGACCATGTCGGGCTTGTACCGCCCCAACAAGAACTCGAGCTCGTTCGCGGTTCCGGTGACGCTGCGACGGCGGTGCGTGTATCCGAAAACCGCGTGTGAGCACCAGCGGCAGCGATACGGACAGCCGCGCGCGGTGATCAGGTTGACGCTGCCCATGCCGTGGTGCGTGCGCCACACGTCGACGTAGCGCCCGATGTCGATCGACTCGCGGTCGGGCCACGGTAGCGCATCGATGTCCTTGATCTGCGGCCGGTCCGGGTTCGTCACCACGACGCCGGCTTCGTCCCGGAACGCCGTTCCGGCGATCCCGTGCAGCCGGTGGGGGCCTCGGGCGTCGAGCGCGGGAAGCAGCTCCAGCATCGTCTCCTCGCCCTCGCCCGAGACCACCACATCCGCCCCGCGGGCGAGGTACTGGCCGGGGTAGTTCGCCGCCTCAGGGCCGCCCAGCACGACCGTCCAACCCTGCGCCTTGGCCCGCGCCACGACGTCGAGCACGGACTTTCTGGTGATGAGATTGGTATAAATGCCGAGCGTCCCGGCGGGGCGGGCCGCGAGGCGCGCTTCGAGCGCGGCGCGATTTGAAAACGTGGTGTCGAAGACCTCGACGCCGACGCCCGCGCGCCGCAAATACGCCGCGACGTAGAGCAGCCCGAGCGTGGGGTAGGGCTTCATCACCGCCTGTTCCTTGGGGTCTTCGTCGATGAAGTAGCCGTGCGTGAGGAGAATGTCGCTCATGGATCGAAGGCTAGTGTCGCGCTGTTGTACCCGCCAGTTCCCCAGGTAGATTGCGCGGAATCGTGACCCCCGCCACCGCGTTCGACACACTCGCGCCCGCATACGACGCGCGCTTCACCGAGAGCGCGCTGGGGCGCATTCTCCGCCGGGCCGTCTGGCGCTGGCTCGATCGCGCCTACGCCCCCGGCGCGCGCGTCCTCGAGCTGAGCTGCGGCACCGGTGAGGACGCGTTGCATCTCGCCGGGCGCGGCGTGCGCGTGCTCGCGACCGACGCGTCCCGCGCGATGGTCCAGGTCGCGCAGGCGAAGGTCGACTACCGGCGCGTGAACGGCCTGATCGAGCTGCGCCAACTCGAGATCGAGCGATTGGACGAGCTGACCCTCGAATACCACGGGGTGTTCGATGGCGCGTTCTCGAGCTTCGGCGGGCTCAACTGCGTGGCCGATCTCGAGCGCGTGGCCGCGTCGCTGGCGGAGCTGGTCAAGCCCGGCGCGCGCGTCGTTCTCTGCGTCATGGGACCGTTCGTACCCTGGGAGTGGGCCTGGTTCACCGCGCGCGGCCAGGTCCGGCACGCCGCGCGGCGCTTCGCTCGGCGCGGCGTCGCCTGGCGGGGCACGACGGTGCGATATCCCTCCATCCGGGTGCTGCGCCGCGCGTTCCGAGGATCGTTCGCCCTGCGCCGCTCCGCCGGATTGGGCGTGCTGCTCCCACCCACCTATGCCGAACCGTGGGCCCGCCGCAATCCCCGCCTGCTCGAGCGCCTCGACCGCTGGGAACGGCACGTCGAGAGCTGGCCGCTCGTGCCCTGGCTCGGCGATCACTATCTCGTCGAGCTGGTGCGGCGATGAAGCAGCGCGTCGTCCTGTACAACCCGACCGCGGACTTCCATACCATGCCGCTCGCGCTGCTCGCGATCGGCTCGCACCTCGACCGCGAGCGCTACGAGCCCGTGATCGTGGACGGGCGGCTCGAGCGCGATCCCGTCGATCGCGTGCTCCGCGCCGCGGACGGCGCGGTTTGCGTCGGCGTGACCGTCCTCTCGGGAGAGCCGATCCGCGACGCGGTGCGCGTCTCCCGCGCGGTGAAGGCGCGATACCCGGATCTCCCCGTCGTGTGGGGTGGGTGGCATCCCTCGATGTTCGGGCCCGATTGTCTCGAGGAGCCGACCATCGACGCGACGGTGCAGGCGCAGGGCGAGATCACGTTCAGCGAAATAGTGGACCGGCTGGCGCGCGGCGACACCCTGGCGGGGTGCGCCGGCTGCACCTATCGCGCGGACGACGGCACGGTGGTGGGAAATGGCGCGCGCGCGCTCGAGGACGTCAACACCCTGCGGCCGCATGACTACACGCTGATCGACGTACCGCG
>JBGPIJ010000113.1:0-8928 GCA_041484865.1 Gemmatimonadota bacterium | reverse complement strand
GCAGGAGCTTGCCCGTGGTGGCGCGCGCCTCGAGCTGACGGTGCGCTTCGGCCGCCTGCGCGAGCGGAAACTCCCCACCGATCCGCAGCGTGAGCACGCCCTTCGCGACCCAGCCGAGCAGGTCTCCGGCGCGCGCCGCGAGCTCGGCCCGGGTTGCCACGTAATGCCCGAGCGTCGGCCGGGTGAGGAACAACGAGCCTTTCTGGTTCAAGAGCTGCGGATCGAACGGTCCCACGGGACCACTCGACTGCCCATACAGCACCATCATGCCGCGCCGCGCGAGGCAGTTCAGTCCCTTGAGAAACGTGCTCTTGCCGACGGAATCGTAGATCACCTGCACACCGGCGTTCCCGACGAGGCGCTTCACCTCCACCTCGAAGTCCTGCTCGGTGTAGAGAATGACCTCATCCGCGCCCGCTTCACGCGCCAGCGCGGCCTTGGCGGCGCTGGATGCCGTGCCGATGACCCGGGCCCCGCGCCGCTTCGCGATCTGGCAGAGCAAGAGACCCACTCCTCCCGCGGCGGCGTGCACCACGCACGTGTCGCCCCGCTTCAGAGGATAGGTCGACGTGGCGAGATAGTGCGCGGTCATGCCCTGCAACAGCAGCGCGGCGCCCTGCCTGAGGTTCACGCCGTCGGGGAGCGGCACGAGCCGCTCGGCCGGCACCGCGGCGAACTCCGCATAGGCGCCCTGCACGCCGGTGTAGGCGACGCGATCGCCGGCCCGCACCTCGCCCGTGTCCGGCCCCAGCGCGACGACCGTCCCGCTCGCCTCCTGCCCGAGTGTGAAGGGACGCTCGAGCGGGTACATCCCGGTGCGCTGGTACACGTCCATGTAGTTGACGCCGGCCGCTTCGATCCGCACCAGTGCCTGACCGGGCCCGGGCGCGGGCTGATCGACGTCTTCGTAGCGCAGCACCTCGGGGCCGCCTGGCGCGTGCACGCGAATCGCCTTCATCCTCATCGCCGCGGACCGGCCGGGACGAACCGCAGGTCCTGATAGTCGTAGCTGAAGTCCGCGAGCGGTGAGACCGCCCCCATGACGAACTCGGCGATCGAGCCGTCGGGGTTCAGATGGAACGTGACGTAGGCCTCGGCGAGATTCGGCGTACGCCAGTGTGTGCGGAACGTGTCGTGTTGCCAGTGCTCCAGGTCGCCGGTGAACGCCGGTGAGTGGGCGAAGCGGAGCACCAGTCTTCCCTGCTCCACCGCAACGCCCGCGTCGCCGTAGAGCGCGTCGGTGTAGCGGCCCGCATACCGCGCGAGCGGGAGCGACGGCCCGGAGGTGGAATCGCGCGCGCGGCCTGCGACGCGCGCGATCGAGTCGGCCTGCGCCCGGTCGTGCTCGGCGACGTCGTGGTACGCGCCGATCCAATCGGTCGGCGGGGCGCCCAGGAACGAATCGAGCAGCTCGTAGGTCAGGGCATCGGGGAGGTCGCTCTCGCCGTTCGTGAGAATCACGATGCCGAGCCGCTGGTCGGGAACGAGCGTTGTGCGCGACGTCATCCCCGCGAGGCCGCCCGCATGCCAGACCACCTTGTGGCCGCGGTAGTCGCGCAGCCGCCAGCCGAGGCCGTAGGCGGCGAAGTTGGCGCGCAGCGCCGCGAGCGGCGGGTCGCGCCCGTCGATGGGAATGATTGTCTGGGCGGACCACATCTCGCGCGTCGCGCTCGGGCTCCAGAGCCGACCGCCGCGCGTCCGGCCCGAGTCGAGCTGCACGATGAGCCACTTGGCGAGATCGCTGACGCTCGCGATGAGGGAGGCCGCCGGCGCAACGTTGTCCACGGTGTCGAGCAGCACGACCTGGAGCCGGCCGTCGATCACCGCGTGCGGCACGGCGAGCGGGTCGCCCGGCCGCAGGTCGGCGACGCCGAGCCGGGTTTCCGTCATGCCGAGCGGCGTGAGCAGGCGGTCGCGCACGAACGCCTCCCAGCTCTGGCCCGCGGCCGCGGCGACGATCTCCCCCGCTGCGACGTACAACACGTTGTCGTAGGCGTACGCGCCTCGGAAGCTCGTGACCGTCGGCGCGGCGCGCAGCCGCCGCAGGATCTCCCCGCGGCCGTAGTTGGAATGCAGCCACAGCAGGTCGCCCGCGCCGAGCCCGAGCCCGCTGCGATGCGTCGCGAGGTCGCGGATCGTGAACTCGCGCGTCACCCACGGATCGGCGAGCTCGAACCAGGGCAGGAACTTCGTCACGCGGTCGTCCCAGGAGATCACGCCCGAGTCGTCGAGCAGCGCGAGGCTCGCCGTGGTGAACGCCTTCGTGTTGGATGCGATCTGAAACAGGGTGTGGGGATCGACGGGCGCGCGCTCCCCCATACGCCGCACGCCGTACCCCTTCGTGAAGATCACCTTCCCGTCCTTCACGATCGCGATCGCGGCGCCCGGAACCTGGAACGCGCGGAGCGCCCGGACCACGTCGGCATCGAACCGTTTGGGCGGATGCGCGGGCGGGCCGAGCGCTTCGAGCAGAACGACGGCGGCGAGGACGAGGCTCACGAGAGCGAAGGATAATCGAGCGGTCGCGCGCACTGGAAGCCCTGCATGGCTATCTTCCTGTCCTTCCCGCGCGGAGCGCAATTCACCGGTGCTGTGGCTACTCGCGGCGACGCTCGTCGCCGACTCGACACGAAACATCCAAGTCGCGCTGCCGCGCGCCGAGACGCTGCACGTCGAAGTGCGCGGCATGGGGGAGCCGGCAGTGCTCATCCCGGGCTTGTTCGGCTCCGCCTACGCGTTCCGCAACCTCGCTCCGATGCTCAACGCGCGGGGCTATCGCACGATCATCATCGAGCCGCTCGGCATCGGGGCCTCCGCCAAGCCGGCGCAGGCCGACTATTCGCTCGACGCCCAGGCCGAGCGGGTCGCCGCGGTGCTCGACACGTTGGGCGTGCGGCACGCCCTCGTGCTGGCGCACTCCGTCGGCGGCTCCGAAGCATTCCGGCTCGCCTACCGGCGTCCGGATCTCGTGGCCGCGCTGGTTTCGATCGAAGGAGGTCCGGCGGAAACCGCGGCCACGCCGTCCTTGAAACGCGCGATGCGCTTCGCGCCCTGGATCAAAGTGCTCGGCGGCGTACGCTTGATCCGCTGGAAAATCCGTAAGGTCCTCGTGGCGTCGTCCGGCGACCCGAGATGGGTGAGCGACGAAATCGTCGAGGGGTACACGGCTGCCGCCGCGCGCGACCTCGACGGCACCCTCAAGGCGCTGCTCGCCGTCGCGGCCTCGCGCGAGCACGACCAGCTGGCGCCGCACCTCGCGGAGATCCACTGTCCCGTCCGTCTTCTGATCGGCGGCGTCCCCCACGACGGCGACGTGGGGCAGAACGAGATCGCGCTGCTGCAGCGCACCCTCCCGCGGTTCGCGATCGACTCGGTGCCGGGCGCGGGTCATTTCCTGTATGAAGAACAGCCGCAGGCCGTGATCGATGCCGTGCAGCGCGCCGCGGTCGCCGCCGCCGATCCGCCGGCGGCCGCGGACCCGTGACAGGAGTCCGCACGCCGGGGTCACTAGCATTGGGGTAGCCGAATCTCGGCGTGCCCTGTCAGATTCACCCACCAGTTCCCGGATCGCCGTCATGCGCATCGCGTTGGTCGCTGAAGATTACTATCCACAGCTGGGCGGCGTGCCCGAGCACGTCCACCACCTCGCGCTCGAGCTCAACCGTCGCGGTCACGCGGCGACGGTGGTCACCTCGCGCATGCGAGGAGATCATCGCGACGACGCGTTCGTGCGCCGCCTGGGGACGAGCATCGTCCACTACGCCAACGGGGGCGTCTCCCGCCTCACGGCGGGGTGGGGGCTCACCCGGCGGCTGACGGAGCTGTTCCGCGCCGAACAGGTCGACCTGGTCCACGTGCACGGCGGGCTCGCGCCGACGTTCGGCCTGCTCGCGCCTATCGCGGCCGGGCGCCTCGGGATCCCGGTCGTCGCGACCTTCCATTCCTGGTTCCCGCGCTCGGTGGGCTATCGCGTGCTGCGGCGTCCTCTGCAGCGGCTGCTGGACCGGCACGCGGCGCTCGTCGCGGTGAGTGAGCCCGTGATCCAGGCGTTGTCGCGCTATTTCCGAGGGACGTGGGAGATCATTCCCAACGGAGTGGACGTGGGCTACTTCCACCCCAACGGCCGGCGGCCGGGCGACGCGCTCGAGCGCGGGCCTCGACTCCTCTTCCTCGCGCGTCTCGAGCCGCGGAACGGCCTCGGCACCGTGCTCGACGCGATGCCCCGCATCCTGCGGCGGTTCCCGAACGCACAGCTCACCGTCGCGGGCGACGGCCCGTGGCGTGGCTACTACGAGCGGCGCGCCCGCCCGCTCGGCGGACGCGTCAAGTTCCTGGGCCGCGTGTTCGGCGACCGGCCGCTCCACTACGGCACGGCGGATCTCTACCTCTGCCCCACCACGCGCGCCTCGTTCGGTGTGACGCTGCTCGAAGCGATGGCATGCGGCACGCCACTCGTCGTCTCGGACAACGTGGGATTCCGCTCAGTGCTCGCCGACGGGGCGGAGGCGATCATCGTGGCGAACGACCACCCCACCACGTGGGCCGACACCACGATCGGGCTGCTCGAGGACCCCGCGCGGCGCGACGCCATGGGCCGGGCCGGGCTCGCGAAGGCCATGGGGTTCGCCTGGCCGCGGATCGCGGACCATACCCTCGCGCTGTACCGGCGCGTGCTCGGGTGATCGCGGCTCTCGCCGCCGTCGGCGCCGCGGCCGCGGGAACGCTCGCCGTGGGAGTGTACGATCCGGAGAGCCGCCTCTTCGGTCCCGTGATCGGACGAGGGGCCGGGTCCTCCCGCACGCTCTACCTGACCTTCGACGACGGGCCCAATCCCACCGCGACGGCACACATCGTCCAGACCCTCGAGCGCGAGCGCGTGCCGGCAACGTTCTTCATGGTCGGCGCGCACGTGCGCCGTTATCCCGACCTTACGCGCCGTGTCGCCCAGGCCGGCCACGAGATCGGGAATCACACCGAGCACCACGTGAAGCTCCACGTCCGCGGCCCGGCGCGGATCCGTGCCGAGCTCGAGGCCGCGCACCGTGCCATCGCCGAGACGACTGGGACGGCGCCGCGCCTGTTCCGGGCGCCCCACGGCTACCGTAATCCGTTCGTCGGACCCATCGCGCGGCAGCTGGGCTATCGCGTCGTCGCCTGGACATTCGGCGTCTGGGACTCGGCCCGACCGGGGGCGGAGGAGATCCGGCGCCGAGTGCGGGCCAAGAGTCATCCGGGCGCCATCGTGTTGCTGCACGACGGTGACGGCTACGATCCGGCGGGTGACCGCCGCCAGACCGCGGATGCGCTGCCCGGCATCATTCGCGACGCATACGATGCGGGGTATGCGTTCCGGCCGCTCGCGGAGCTACTCGCGTGAGGTGGGGCGTAGGCCGTTGGGTATGGGTCCTCGTTGCCGCCGTCGGCGTCATCGTCGTGTCGGTGGTCGTGTTTCGTTTCCCCTGGGAGCGCACCATCGGAGCGCTCGAAGCGGTCAACGTTGGTCTGCTCGCCACTGCGGCGGGCATCAACCTGCTCTCTCCCATGGCGAAGGGGTGGGCGTGGCACTTGCTGCTCGAGCCCGTCGCGCCGAATCGCTGGTGGGTGGCCCAGGAAGCGAATCTCGTCGGCACGGCGGTGAACAGCATCACCGCCGGCGTCGCTGGGGAGGCGGCGCGGGTCTCCATCATCGCTCGCCGCGACGGGGTCCCGGTACGCGCCGCCGTACTGTCGGTCGTCTGGTCGCGTGCCGTGGAGGCGCTGGGCCTCGCGCTGTTCCTCGTGCTCGCGCCGTTCATCCTCGAGCTCCCGGCGCCGCTCCGCGGCCTCCAGATTGGGGCCGCGGTGGCGCTAGCCGCTGTGCTCCTGCTGGTCCGGTTTCGCGGGTGGGGGGATCTGATCGCGCGGCTGCCGGCCGGCTTGCAGGAGGGCGCGACCGAGCTCGCACTGATGAGCAGCGAAGGACGCCTGATCGGACCCACCGCCCTCGCGCTGCTCTCCTGGGCGGCGGAATGGGCGACGTATCATCTCTCGCTGCGGGCCGTCCACATCCCGGCGAGCTACGCGGCCTCGTTTACGGCGCTCATCGCGGTCAACGTCGGCGGCATCATCCGGATCACTCCGGGTAACGTCGGGGTACTGCAAGCGGCGATGGTCGGGGCACTCCTGCCGTTCGGCATCGACGCCGACCAGGCGGTGGCGGGCGGTTTCGCCCTCCAGGCGATCGAAGTGGTGCCGATCCTTGCCCTCGCCGTAGCCATTGCCGGGCGGGCGGGGCTCGCCGCCCTCGTCACCGGCGCGGAAATCCGAGAACCGGGCTAGTATCCATGCCTCGTTCTCCGACCTCGACCCTCAGGGAGTGATCCATGAAGCCGCAGATTCGCGCGTTGCTGACGCTGGCCGCCTTCACCGTCCCGCTGGCCGCCTGCCCCGGCGGCACTCAGGGCTTCGCCTTCGTCTCCTCGGTCAACGGCGCCTATCAGCCGGAGGGACCGGTGGGCAGCGCCTTCATCGTCGAGGGGATTCAGTTCGGCGACGTGCAGGGGTCGAGTAACGTCTACTTCACGAACAACCTCGGTGTGACGGCACTTCCGGCGCCGATCACGACGTGGGCCAATAACTTCATCATCGGCACCGTGCCCACGGGCGCGATGAACGGCCCGGTTTCCGTGAACAACGGGAATGGGCCGAATATCGGGCTCACGTTCTTCACCGTCACCCCCCAGGCGCCGTTCAACCCAACGGCGCTCGCGTGGGCCGCCGCCAGCGCGCTGCCGGTGGGCCTCAGCGGACACGCCGTCGCGTTCTCCAGGATCGGGAACGCCACGAGCGCGCCGCGCGTGATCTACGTAACCGGCGGGGCCGACAGCACCGGAACACCGGGCACCGCCGTGTACTACTCGACCGTGCCGGCGAGCGGAGCGATCGGCGCCTGGACGGCGACGACGGCGCTCCCGACGGGCCTCGCGTTCCACGCCGCCGTCGTCGCCACGTCGGCCAATACCGCGGACAATAACCAGACGGGCTATCTACTCGTGATCGGCGGCGCGACGAGCGCGAGTGGGACGTCGTCCGCCGCCATCTACCGCGGCATACTGAACACCAATGGCAGCGTGGCGAGCTGGAGCCAATCCGCTTCGCTTCCCGCTGCCCTCCATTCGCTCGCGGCGACGATCTACATGGGGCATCTCTACGTGGTGGGCGGCGCGGGGAGCGGCAACACCGCGGTCGCGACGGTCTACCGCGCGGTGATCCAACCCGACGGGACACTGGGCGCCTGGACCTCCGAGACGTCGCTTCCGTTCCGGCTGTCTCACTTCGGGTTCGGGCAGTTCAACGGGCGGCTCTACACCTTCGGGGGCGACAGCGGCCAGATAACGCCGAATGATTCACTGCCGTCCGCGTCCGCCGTGACCGACATCTACTCCGCGCCGGTGGACCTCTTCAGCCGGAACTTGACGACATGGAGCAAGAGCGCCACGAGCCTCCCGGCCAAACGCATGGCCGAAACCGCGGTGCTGGCCGGCGCGCCGGGCGCCGGTCGCATTCTCGTCTCGGGCGGACTGGTAACGGGCGGGCCGACGGACGAGGAGCTGTCCGCCTCGATCAACGCGGACGGAAGCGTGGCCGCGTTCAGCACGGCGGCGAGCACGATCAGCGCCCTCTGCGCGGGCTGCAGCATCTTCAATCACGCGGCGACCGGATACGTGAACACCAACGGGGAGTTCCACGCGGTGGTCGTCGGCGGGGACGACCAGAACGCGCCCACCAAGAAACGCAAAGAGTCCTCTACGTACTGAGCGCGCTTGCGAGAAACCGCGGCGGGCGGCGCGCCTGCGTCGCCCGCTCGAAGGCGTAGGCCAGGCGGAGCAGCGCGGGCTCGCTATATGGCCGGCCGATGAACGAGATCCCGACCGGGAGCCCGAATACGAACCCGGCGGGCACGGTGATGCTGGGATAACCCGCCACGGCCGCGGGGGTCGAGCTCGAGCCGAGGAAGTGATCGCCGTTCACGAGATCGATGGTCCAGGCGGGATTCCCCGTCGGGGCGACGACGGCGTCGAGCCCGAGCCTGGCGAACACCGCGTCGAGCCCTTCATCGCGCGACAACCGCCGATTCTTCGCAACCGCGTCCAGGTAGGCCGGCTCCTCCAGTGATCCCTTCCCCTCCGCCCTCAAGAACAAGTCTTGATCGAAATAGGCGAGCTCCTGCCCGCGGTGCGCCTCGTTGAAAGCGATCACATCCTTGAGGGTGTGGACGGGCGCGTCGGGGCCAAGGTCGGCGAGATAGCGGTTGAGATCGGTCTTGAACTCGTACAGCAGCACCTCGAGCTCGGAGTCGTCGTACTCGCCCGTGTGCGGGATGTCCGCCGGGTCGACGATCACCGCGCCGGCGCGGCGCATCGCGTCCAGCGCCTCCTCCATGAGCCGGTCGGTCGGCGGGTGATAGCCGAACAGCTTGGCGCGCGCGACGCCGATCCGCGCGCCCGCGAGCCCGTTCGGATCGAGCGCCTGCGTGTAATCGGCGGCGGCTTTCCCCGCGCCCTCCTGGGTGGCGGGATCGCGCGGATCGACGCCCGCGAGCGCGCCGAGCAGGATGGCCGCGTCCGTGACGGTGCGAGCCATGGGGCCGGCGGTATCCTGGCTGTGGGCGATGGGAATGATGCCGGCGCGGCTGACCAGGCCGAGGGTGGGTTTGATGCCCACGAGCGACTGCGCGGCGGAGGGACAGACGATCGAGCCGTCCGTCTCGGTGCCGATCGCGGCGGCGCAGAAGCTCGCGCTCGCCGCGGCGCCGGACCCGGAGCTCGAGCCGCAGGGACTGCGATCGAGCGCGTAAGGGTTGAGGCACTGCCCACCGCGCGCGCTCCAACCCGAGGACGAGTGGGTCGAGCGGAAGTTCGCCCACTCGCTCATGTTCGTCTTGCCGAG